>CAMPIU010000001.1 GCA_946886545.1 uncultured Flavobacteriales bacterium
CGAAATCTGTCAAGACGGAGAGTTTAAGAATGGTTCTCTTTGGGACGGAAAAGTTTATGTCTACGACAGTGACGGAATTCTTCTAAAAGTAAAAGTTTACAAAGGTGGTGTTTACCATTCCGACGGACAATTATAACAATACGATTTATATTCAAAGGCTTCCAGAAATTGGAAGCCTTTTTTTGTTTGAAGTTTTCGGTTCAATTTTAACGATAAAAAATACGTAGGGTTGAAAAATTTTTCGACCCTACGTATTTTTTAAATCTATTTATTTATTGAATGTATTGATTCTTAATGTGAAAATCCAGTTTCTGCCCGGTGCACTGATATTAGAAGCAAAGGTTCTATAATTCACATCAAAAATGTTTTCGCAAGCCGCCTGAACGGAGAAAAACCTGTTGATCTGCCACCCAAGCTTAGCATTTAAAGTAAACCAGGAAGGCATTCCGTCGGCAGTAGCGTACGGTAAATTATCTTCACCGCTATTCGAGTAATCTTTTAATCTTTTCCAACCGTTATATAGACTGTAAACCTCTATTCTGAACTTCTTAATGATCTGCTGAATACTTGTTTTCCCATAAAGCGGTGGAATGTGATCCAAAGGTTGCTGAGAGCCGTTAAATGTCAGCTTACCTTTCGTATAAGTTATGGAAGAGGTCAGAATCGTGTTTTTAAACGGTTGCACCTTCAAGGTACTTTCAAAGCCATAAATACTTCCCTGATTGGCATTCTGAGCGGAATATACATCCACATAATTAGTATTGTATAAAATGGTGTCACTGCCATTAAAAGTACTTGGTAAAATAGCAATTAAATTATTGATGAATGTGTAATAACCCAAAACAGTAAACTGGTACTTTTCATTGAATCTTAAACCTACAGAAAACTCAGTTGAATAAGCGTATTCAGGTTTCAGTTCCGGGTTGGGTATGACCAATTTCCCTTCCTCACTATTCGTTTCTATAACGGACTCAAACACCTTTGCCAGATCATCTATGTTTGGAGCTCTGAATCCGGAAGATTCCGAAAATGAAAATCGCAGAATTTTATTGGGTAAATAAACGACACCAACATTTCCGTTAACTGCAAAATTAGATGTGTTTGCCTTGTCAAAAGGAAATGGAAAAAATTCCTTGCTCTTGAAAACAGCATACAGATTGACATAATTCGCGCGGACGCCCCCATTCACAATCCATTTATTGTTTATGTGCCATGCGTCGGTCAGATATGCTGCAATACTTGTCATACTTGATCCTCCGTCAGGATATCGTGTATCCAGGTTTCCGGTCGTATCGTTCATGATGTCCTCTACAAATGCCTCAGACTTAACGTCATTATAACTTCCGGATATTCCATAACGAACTTCCTGCTTGTTAATGCGCTTTTCAAAATCAAGCAACAAGGAACTTACTGTAACCCGTTCATTTCGATGATTCAAGAAATCCGAATTGAAATTGCGGTCATGTCGACTTTCCTTAACTAACTGCTGACTCAAGATCACTTTGAAACGGTCAAACATGAATGTTTTCTTACCGTAATTCAGTTCATAGCTTCCCATCACTCTTAATTGCGGACCGTAATACCATTCTGCAAATCTCGGTAAACCATTTTTAGTCTGTGTTAATCTGTCATATCTTGAAATATCCGATGAATTGGAAAACTGGAAATTCAATTTATGTTCAACGAAATTGTTTTGTTTGAATCCAATTTTCTGAAGAATATCATATTGAGAATAACCTGAACCTATTTGTCGGTTTCTATTCGGATTATTCATTACGGAATCCGTTCCATTGATCCGTTCAACATAAAAACTACGCTCACCAAAATCCGGGTATTTTGAATTTCGTTTACGACCCTGCATCAGATCATCGAATTGAGAGTAGCTAAAACTGGTTACAGATGACCACTTCCTGGATCCGAGTATTAAGGTTGAATTCGCAGAAAAGCCATTCGCAGCTGAAAAGTAGCGGCCATAACTTCTTGATTTGACAACGAGTTTCGAATCTGTGGAATATTCAGGTGATTGCGTATAGAAATGCATAACCCCACCTAAGGCATCCGAACCATAAACAACCGATCCCGGACCATAAACAATCTCTATTTTCTCCAATGAAGCCTGATCAATTGTAATGACATTTTGCAAGTGTCCTCCTCTATAAATTGCATTATTCATAGGAACACCATCCACTACAAGCAACACTTTGTTTGTTTCGAAGCCCCTTATTACCGGAGAACCTCCTCCCAGCTGGGATTTTTGTACGAAAACATTTCCACTGGCAGTTAATACATCTGCACTATTGGATTGATTCATCTCATCCAATTCAGTTTTTCTGATAATTTCGATCCTTTTGGAAACATCTTGTTTAACCTCTCTAAACCTGCTCGCAGAAACTACCTCTTCATCCAAATCAATTACTTTTTCCCGAATCCAAATGGTATCCATACTATTCAAATCACTTTTGAGAACTTCAATTGTAAAGTAGTTCGGATGGTACACTTTTATGGGTTTATCTGCTTTCAGATTTTCCAGGTTACATTGTCCTTTTTCATCCGTGGTGGCCAATAAAACTCCGTCCTGAACAAAACGCACCTCAAAAACAGGCTGCTTGTAATATTCATCAAATACAGAAACTCGCTGGGAGAATCCCGTATTTACAACTAATATCAAAAAAGATGCTAATAGAATTAGCTGATTTCGATATGGTCGGAATGATTGTGACATAGTTTTAGGTTTATATTATTGTCTTAAAACTATATATATTTCCAATATATCCATTAAAGAAAACTTTGAATCTTTCCGGAGATTGTATAATTGCTTCCAAATTTGAAAAATCGGTTGAGATACCCGGTTGAAATTGCAATAATAAATTAAGCCCTTCGTTTTTAAGCAAGCCCTTCTGTTATATTGGGGAAATTCGTTATTTTCGTTCCATGTCCAGTGAAATCAGTAAACTTTCTATCATCATTCCTGCCTATAATGAAGAAAAAACAATAGCAGAAGTATTGAGTCGAATTGCAAATCTACCCTTATACAAGGACTTAAAACGTGAAGTACTTGTTGTGAATGATTGTTCGAAAGATCAGACTGAATCGGCTATTCACCAATTCATCGAAGAAAACAAAACAGGTGAAATCCGCTATTTTAAACAGGAATCCAATCAGGGAAAAGGCGCTGCAATTCATCGTGGAATAACGGAAGCTACAGGAGATTTGATCATTATTCAGGATGCTGATCTCGAATTGATCCCAGAAGAAATTAATTACCTGTTGAAAGAAAGTTTAGAGGGGCCGTCTAGAATTGTATACGGTTCGCGGTTCCTGGAAGATAAACATACCAAAACCAATTATGTCTGGCATATCCTTGGAAATGGGTTTCTGACCCGTTTATCCAATCTGTTTTCAGGATTGAGGCTTACGGATATGATGACTTGTTATAAACTGGTCCCAAGAGAAATTATTCAGGACTTAAAACTAAAAGAAAAGCGTTTTGGTTTTGAACCCGAAATAACAATGAAATTGGCTAAAATAAAAGGTTTAAAGATCACGGAAGTTCCTATTTCATACGAGGCCCGATCAAAAAGCGAAGGAAAAAAAATTTCCTGGAAAGATGGGATGAAAGTTATCTGGTGTGTCGTCCGCTATCGTTTTGGAAACTAAGCGATTTATTTCCGGCTGTCGATCTTTTTAAGCAGAATCCTAAAATCATCTACTTTAAAGCGTTTCTTTCCTTTGTTCCAGATATACACAATCATCTTATGTGAGGAATCAAAAAAGGGATAATATTCTTCCTGGATATCGAAAACACTCCACTCTTTTCTACCTTCTTTGTAAAAATGGTACATCGGGAAAGAAGAATAATGAACAATTTCTCCAGTTACTGATTCACCCACAAAAGTGACATTCACATCTCTCCAATCACCTTCATCCAACAATTGCTTATTGATGTGCACTTCACAGAAATAACGTATATGTTTGCTTTTATCGGTGAAAAAATAATCAGTCCCGGAACCGAACTCTTTATTCTCATCAAATTCTTCATACCGCAATTTCTCCGGAACCAGTTCTTTAGAAGAAACAACTCTTCCATAAGGCTGGCAATTTGCAAAAACGTAGTATTTATCCCGGACACTGCTATTAAAGTCAAACATACTTTTCCAGTAGGTATAGGCTGTAAATCGTTGCTGATTATAAATTCCTGTGAGTTTTTGGTACGAACGAATTCCCATATATAACATGATAAGTCCTAACAAAGAATACTTCAGTCCTGAACTTTTGATTACCTGAAGCGAAACCAATAAAGGGAACAAAAACAAAAACTGGAATTCGGTAAATCCGCGATGCCCGAAGAAAGACTGATAATCCCAACACCACCAGGAAGATAAGACATAAGTAATCGCAACAAAAGGAAGTAACCAAGTGATCAATAGGTACCTGTCTTTTCGCAGCCAATAAACTAGTCCTGCCAGTGCCAATAAAGTAATGGGCGTTAACACAAAAATCCCCACGCGATAACTGAACCATGTTTCAATCAAATGTTTTCCTGAAAAATCAAAGCCCTCACCCTGGTAAGACCAGTAAAAAAAATGTCCGGTTTGCCAATAAGTAATCAATGGTAAAATCGCTAATACCACACCGCATGAAACCACAAATGAAATCAAATGGGCATTTTTAAACCGGAACAAAAGCTTCCATATTTCCACGAAGGATTCCCGGCTTCCAAATAAAAAAGGAAGGAAAGCTAAAACCATTATATTCGTTGGCCGGACCAAAAATAACAAGCCCAGGATGATACCGAGATATACTAGGTATTTCAAATGGGAATCGCGCTTATAACGCAGGACATTCCAACAAAAAATAGAGAATAGAAAAAGACTGTAATGATGAGATAAACCGCAGTAAAAAACCGCCTGGTACCAAACATTTGTCCCGAAAACAAGTAAAATACTGAGCAACCAAGTATATTTGGCGGATCCGAAAAACAGCTTCATACTCTTCTGAAAAAACACCATGCTCAGGAAAACATACAGCATGGAAGCCCAGAAAAAAGCCAATAAGTGAGTGTCGGAATAGCCATTAAAACCAGCTCCGCTCAAATAATCTATTCCCGTTGCCAGCAGGTAGAAAGGGCTTTGAAGAATAGCAACACCGGGATAACATTTATTGGTGTATTTTCCTTCTTCAGTTTTAAGAATGTACAACTGTGGCGCTGAACTACCAACTATTTGCTTTTCAGATTCCAGTGTTGATTGGTAGGTTTTATCCGCTGTACTCAAAGCCGGCAGGAAATAGTAATATCCTCTTCCGTCTGAATTAATGATGCTCTTCTTCCAATTCGGCCCGTTAAAACGCAAAATGACAAGCCCCAATAAACACATTGCCACACCAAGCCAAAAAATTGGACTTCGAAACAGTGTGGTCAGTGTAAAAGGAGTTTTCATATTATTTAACAGGTTTATCCCAGAAAATCGGTTCCGAAAAACGAATAATTGATATGAAATTTGTGCTGACTTCTCTTATGATAATTGAATATAACAAACCTGTTAGTCCACTGTAAATAATCTGGTACTCCGTAACAAAAACCCCGTTCTTGTAAATTAATTTGGATTGCAGGTTGCCAAAAGTATCATAGGTATAATGAGATTCAGAAGTTGGAACAGTATCAGTATTCTTGTAAACAGAAACCTTCTCAATCCATCCTTTATCCGAATACTTGTATTTGGTTGTAATGCGATTTCGTGTGATGGTAAACAACTCTTCTTCGCGTGCCAGATAACCCAGGCTATCCAGGTATTTTGTCACCTCCAGATATTGGTTCCCGTAACTATTGAACACTTTCTTTTTATACTGCCCTTCATAAAGCTGATAATCCATTGTTTCTGTATTCCAAAGAATACTTCTTTCAATTGAAGGATTTAATAGGCTATTCATGGTATCAATATCCCGATACACCTCCTCTTTCACTATTTGCCCATTTGAATTATAGGAATAATAGGTTGAAAGAAATCCTTTTTTCTGGCTGATTCTTTTTCGAACGATTCTCCCGTCTTGTGTGTAATCGTAAAAACGCACATTCGTATCCGTAGTTAGATCACCTTTCGAAGTTTGGTAATGTCTCACCAGGTTTCCAAGCGTATCAAAATTAAATACATAGACATAATTTGACTCACGCATGATATCTCCTTGCTTCTTGAAGGTAAACTTCCCGTGAATTTCTTTGATCTTACTCCCTTTCACAAAGTGAGTATTAAAGAAGGGAATATCCGTAAAAGCAACACCTTTCGTGTTCTCTAAAAGCTGTGCGGAAGAGTGTAAACCAAAAGAAAGAGAAAATAAAAAAAAGCTATACTTCAAAAACATAACACAAAAATGGTGTGAATTTCGAAGCATAGCTAGTATTTTAAGATAAATTGGAATCTGTTAAAGCAAAGGAAGAACAAAGCTAAACCCAAGCATTCCTGCCAATGCGATTACTAAAACAGCTATTGTTAAAGGTGATAACTTAATTTTCTCTTGTTCCTGGTCTGCCGGAGATGCAATGGCAACAATCACTTTTAAGTAGTAATAAATACTGATCCCTGAATTGATCAATGCAATAATGACTAACCAGGAAGCACTCTTCCATGCCGCAGAGAACAAAATGTATTTTGCAAAGAACCCGGATGTTGGCGGAATTCCGGCAAGTGATAACAAGGAAACAATCCCTACTATTGCCAGGAACGGATTTCTTTTACCCAGGCCTCTCAATGCATCGATCCTGTCTTCCGAATCATTTACTGCGATTGCAACCGCAATGATCCCTACAATAGAAAATCCGTATGCGAACATATAGAACCACAAGTATTGAGACGAGAAGAAGAAATCAACCTGCGATACAAAAAGAAGCAAAGTATATCCTACATGTGTAATGGATGAATAAGCCAGTAAACGCTTAAACCTCACTTGTCTCAAAGCAGATAAATTACCCACAAACAAAGTGATAATGAGCATTACAACCAAAGCACCTTTCCAGAACAAGAATAATTCTCCTTGTCCGAAACAGAGCGCAAACATTTTAAGGAATGCATAGAATGCTGCGATTTTCACAACAGATGCCATAAATCCGGTTACAGCTGCAGGCGCCCCGTCGTACACATCCGGACTCCAGAAATGGAATGGTGCCGCACCAATTTTGAAAATGAATGATGCCATGATCAATAAAACACCGATCATCAAAATAGGACTCAAGGTATCCATTTCTTCGATCTTCATGTAAATCTCCTGCAATTTAAATGTTCCGGTAGCACCATACACCCAAGCTAATCCGAATAAGAAAATACCCGTCGCAAATGAACCTGTTAAGAAATACTTTAAGGATGCTTCGGAAGATCTTACATCTGCTTTATTACTTCCGGCCATGACATAAATCGGAATAGAAAGGATCTCCAAGCCTAAGAAGAACATAAACATATCCGTGTAGGCAGTCATGATCATTGCTCCGGTAGCAGAAAACATCAATAATCCGATGTATTCACCTGTATGCGTAGGATTTTCTTTGAAACGTTCATATCCGATTCCGATAATCAGAAGCGATAAAACGCAGATCGCCAAGCTAAACATTAATGCGAACTGGTCAAACGACAATCCTTCGTAGGTCAGGAAGTCAAAAAATGCCTTTCCTGTCTGAAGCTGGCCGATAATAATGATAATAGCAGCCAAGAGACCCGCCATTGCAGAACTTACAACTAACCAAGGTTTCTTTGCAAAAGCAGCAAATAAGGAAATCAATCCACTGGCAAAAACAACTAATAATGCATCCATATTATAAACCTGAAGGTGTTGAAACTGTTTCTAATACTATTTTTAAACTTGGATTTACAAAATCCGTGATCGCAGCCGGGTAAATACCCAAAATCACAACAGCAATAATTATAATTGCCAGTACGATCAATTCTGACCAGTGCAAGTCTGCAAACTGATCTCTGGTAACAGGACCATACATACTTAATTGGTAAGCTCTGAAGGTATAAACCGCTCCAAGGATCAGTGTTGTTCCTGCAATAATTCCGATGATCATATCATACTGAACCAAACCTTTTAACATCAGGAACTCTCCGATGAAGCCGCTTGTCAATGGAACAGAAACGGAAGCAAATGCCAAAACGGCAAACCAGAAAGCAAATTTCGGAGCTTGTTTCGCGAATCCACCCAAATCAGCTAAATTTCTTGTAGCTGTTCTTCGTTCAATGATTTCAACTGCTAAGAAAAGACCTACTGCTACCAAACCGTGATTGATGATCTGAACCATGCTTCCCGACAATGCATCGAAATCCCAGGTCATGATTGCAGCAGCAATTAAACCAACGTGAGACATGGAAGCAAATGCAAATACCCGCTTCATATCTTTTTGTTTAATCGCTATAACCGCAGCATAAACCACTCCGGTCGTTGCCAAAACAATAATCGGGTATTGAATACAAGAAAGAGCTTCCGGAAACAAAGGAATCATCCAACGGATCATTCCGTATAATGCCATTTTCAGCATAATACCTGAAAGTAACATCGTACCGGCCATCGGTGATTTCGCATAAGTATCAGGCTGCCAGGTATGGAAAGGGAAAATCGGAATTTTAATTGCGAATGCTAAAAAGAATCCAAGTGCCAACCAACAAGCTGTTTTCGAAGTTAATACCACGGCTTTTAAGTCTTCAATATAGAAAGTCGGAGCATTTGCTTTAATTCCGATCAATGCAGCCAGCATGGCAAGAGATCCTACAAAAGTGTAGATGAAGAATTTCATCAATGCCGCTTTTCTTTCCGGAGCACCAAACCACCAGGAAATTAAGAAGATCGGAATCAAGGTGATTTCCCAGAAAACGTAGAACCACAATCCGTCCATTGAAAGGAATACGCCCATCAAGCCTAATTGCATGAAGAAAACCATACTTGTAAACAAACGGTTTTCTGCCAATTCGCTTTTGAAATTGGAAACCAAAACCAAGGGAACCAGGACCGCCGTCAATAATAACATCAACAAGGAAATTCCGTCGTAACCAAAACTCAGGGTTATTCCTGCGATCCATGCTTTATTAGCAAACAGATGAACTGTTCCATCGTTGCTGTAATGCATCATACAAGCTATTACTGCACCTAAAACGGCAAGCGAACCGATAATTCCGTATGCACGAACGACACTTTTAGGGACGATCAATACCGATAACGCAAAGAAAACGGGTAAAATAAATAAAAGTAGTTCCACGTCTTAGTTTTTATAATAGATAATGTAATAAACAATCAACCCGATGATCCCGAAAACCATCCAAAGAATGTAGTTGTCTGTTCTTCCTGTTTGAATTTTGCGAACCAAATCGCCCGATTTTCCAATCGCTTTTCCTAAACCAACTACCCCACGGTGCAAAAATGCTCCTTCAAAGTAATGTGCTCCTTTTTCTGAAAGCCAAAGAACCGGTTTCACAAATAAGAAATCGTAGATCTCGTCAAAGTATAATTTCATTGCAGAAGCTTTCTCCAGTCCTTTCAACTGATCATCAGCCACCGGAACGCTGTTTCTTTTCACATACACAATGTAGGTGATGATCGCGATAATAACAGCCATTGCACCTGCGGCAACCATCAGCATTAAAGTCGTATTAGGATCTCCGTGCTCACCGACCGCCATTCCCGGACCTGTTACATTGTGTGCATAATAATGAGACAACCAATGTGTTCCATTGTGAAGGAAAACTCCCGGTAAATTCAGCAATCCACCAAAGATTGAAAGGATTGCCAAAATGATCAATGGTAAAGTCATGGAAACAGGACCTTCATGCAAATGATGTTCTTGTTCGTGTGTTCCACGGAATGTTCCGAAGAAGGTAACGAAATACAAACGGAACATATAAATAGCAGTCAAAGCCGAGCTGAACATCAAAGCAAAGTATACGAATTTGTGCGACTCAAATGCATGACCGATAATTTCATCTTTCGAATAGAAACCTGCGAGTAAAGGAATCCCTGAGATTGCCAATGTTCCGATCAAAAATGTAAAGTGAGTAACCGGAATTTTCTTGCGTAAGCCACCCATTTTGCGGATATCCTGTTCGTCCGACATCGCGTGGATCACACTACCCGAACCTAAGAACAACAAGGCTTTAAAGAATGCGTGAGTTGTAACGTGGAACATAGCAGCCGTGTAAGCTCCCATTCCCAATGCTACGAATAACATCCCTAATTGGGAAACGGTCGAATAAGCCAATACTTTTTTGATATCATTTTGACGCATTGCGATAATCGCAGCAATTATCGAGGTTGCCAAACCAACATACAGCATGATGTCTTTTGTCAGGTGTGCGCCATCCAATTCGAACAAATAGTTTGAGCGAACCGTTAAGAAGATCCCGGCGGTTACCATGGTTGCGGCGTGGATCAATGCAGAAACAGGAGTCGGACCCGCCATCGCATCCGGTAACCAGGTGAACAAAGGAATTTGTGCCGATTTACCCGTTGCACCAATGAATAAACAAATTGTAATTCCAAAGATCAACATTTCAGAAATTTCGAACCCTTCCGTCATTACTGCCTTTGCAACTTCTGCGTATTCCAATGTTCCGAATTTGCCAAGGATTAAGAACAAACCGATCAACAAACCTAAGTCACCGATCCGGTTCATGATAAATGCTTTGCGTGCTGCCAAGGTGTTTTTGAAATCCTGGTACCAGAATCCGATCAGGAGGTAAGAACAAATTCCTACACCTTCCCACCCGAAGAACAACATGAAGTAGTTGCTTCCCAAAACCAGTGTTAACATGGCAAAGATGAAGAGATTCAGGTAAGTAAAGAACTTGTAATAGCCTGCATCGTGTTTCATGTATCCCATGGAAAACAAGTGAATCAATGTTCCGACACCTGTTACAATTAACGTCATCCAAAGGGATAAGTTATCTGCAAATAAGCGTGCATTCAAAGAAAAACTACTTGTTTTGATCATTGTGAACAAATGAACCGTAACCGGCTCACCATGCTGAACGCTCATAAAAGCCATCACTGCAAGGACAAAAGAAATGGCCATTACGCCGGTTGCAATTGTTCCGACAACAACTTTTGAAAGTGATTTTCCAATTGTACCGTTAATAAAAGCTCCGATTAAAGGAAGCAGTAGAATCAAAGGAAGTATTTGTGATACCGACATGTTTTAGTTTTTTAATTTATTAAACAATCGAATATCTACCGAGCGGCTATTGCGGAAAAGAAGCACCAGGATCGATAAACCTACCGTTGCTTCAGCGGCTGCAACAACCATGATGAAGAAAACGAAAAGCTGACCATCGGCCTGTCCGAAATAAGTTGAAAACGCTACGAGTAACAAATTCACCGCATTGAGCATTAATTCTATGCACATCAATAAAATGATTGCATTTTTTCTGTAAAGCACTCCAAAAACACCAATCACAAACAATGCCGTAGCAAGTACCATGTAATGTTCAATCTTTACTCCTGATTCAAATAATGTCGCTAATAACATATTACTCTATAGTTTGTTTTTCACGTTTTGCTAAAAGAACTGCTCCGACCATTGCAGCCAGGAACAGGATGGAAGAAACTTCAAAAGGAAGTACGTACTTTGTAAACAGCACTTTACCCAAATTTTCAACCAATCCCACTTTTTCGGAATTTGCATCGATCATAGGAGCTGCCAAAATTGCTTCGCGCATTGCTGCAACAACAACCAGGAATAAAGTTCCGCCCGCAATCCCGGCACCAATGGTCATCAATGGGGAATGTTTCGGTTCATTTTCCTTATTAAGGTTCAATAACATCAACACGAAAAGGAAAAGTACCATGATCGCTCCAGCGTAAACAATGATGTTTACAATTGCAATAAACTGAGCGTTCATCAATACGTAGTTTGCAGAAATCAGAAAGAAGGTAAGTACCAGGTACAAAACACTTCTTACCGGGTGTTTACTCAAAACAACCATCAAAGCCGTTCCGATTGTTAATCCACCAAGAATGTAAAATAGAATGTCTAAACTCATTATGCAGGTCTTTTTCCGGTTAATTGTCTTTTACTGATATCTACACGCTGATCAACCGGTTCTACCAATTTGTCTTTTCCGTAGATAAAATCGTTGCGCTCAAAATAAGTAGGAACGAGTCGATCTGTCAGGAAAATTGCCTCCTTCGGGCAAGCTTCTTCACACAGACCACAGAAAATACAGCGCAGCATATTGATCTCATACGTAGAAGCATATTTCTCTTCTCTGTACAAATGCTCTTCGCCTTTTTTACGTTCTTCCGAAGTCATTGTAATTGCTTCTGCCGGACAAGCTACTGCGCATAATCCACAAGCGGTACAATTTTCTCTGCCTTCTTCGTCGCGCTTTAGTACGTGCTGACCTCGATATACAGGAGCAAACTCACGTTTTACTTCCGGATATTTAATAGTATTGTGTTTCTTGAAAACATGCTTCAAAGTGATCCACATACCTGACAAAATTGCCGGGAAGTAGAGTTTCTCCATGAAGGACATCTTCTTGTTCGAAACAACTTTTTTACGATTTGATAAACTTTCCATTCGAATATTTATAAGCTATTTCCGGTTTTAGTCTTTTCAAAGGATGTATTCACACCCAAAGGCTGCTCCATTTTCGCATTACTTGCTGATTGGTCGTCTTTGTCTTTAGAAAACCAACCTTCTGTATAAGCAATCACCACCCCGGTAATAAGTAAGTTGATCAATGCAATAGGAATCATTTTCTTCCAGCCGATGTGCATCAACTGATCGTAACGGAAACGTGGTAATGTCCAGCGGATCCACATGAATACAAAAATGAAGAAGAATGTTTTAGCAAAGAATGCCAATGTTCCAAGAATTGCTAACGTATTTCCCGAAAAATGATCCATTCCCGGGAAGTTGTATCCTCCAAAGAACAAAGCTGAAATAATAGCACATGAAATGAACATATTCACATATTCCGCAAATAAGAAGAATCCTAATTTCATTGCACCGTATTCTGTGTGATAACCACCGATCAACTCCGATTCACACTCCGGCAAATCGAACGGAGCACGGTTACATTCTGCTAAAGCGGTAATTAAGAACACAACGAAACAAATCGGCTGTTTAAATACGTTCCAAGAGAACCATCCGTCTTGCCAAAATCCGTGTTGCTGGTCTACAATATCTCTGATACTCAAAGAACCCGTCATTAATACAATAGTAATAACAGAAACTCCCATTGCCAATTCGTAGGAGATCATCTGAGAACTTGCACGAATTGCTCCGAACAAGGCGAACTTGTTGTTGGAAGCCCAACCACCGATCATGATTCCGTAAACTCCAATGGAAACGGCTCCCATAATAAAGAGAATTCCAATATTTACATCAGCAACCTGCAAAGCGATGGTTTCACCTGCAATTTTCAAATCCGGTCCCCAAGGAATGACGGCACCGGTAATGAGCGAAGTAAACATGGCGATTCCCGGACCGATGATGAACAACCATTTATCTGCGTTAGTCGGTCTGAAATCTTCTTTAAAAAACATCTTTCCACCATCCGCCAATGGCTGTAATAAACCGAAAGGTCCGGCTCTATCCGGTCCGATACGATCCTGCATCCAGGCAGCAACTTTTCGCTCCATTAGAGTCAGATAAGCTGCAATCCCCAATGTAATTGCAAATAAAGCAACAACTATGATTAATTTTATGATCATCTTACTTTCCTGTTAGTTTTTTACGTTCAAGACGCTCGTCAACAATGTATTTATTTTGAGAGATTACTGAGTGACGATTAATCACACGCGGTCCTTCAATATTCCACATGCTTTTATCTTTCTTGTCGAAGCGGCATTCGTTACAAATCCAAGCAGTTTTCCCGTCAATGTCTTCGATCTCTCCGTATTTGTCTTTACGACCTGTAACGCGGTAGATTTCATCGCCGAACATCCAAACAACTGCTTTTCCAGCACACTTCGTACATTCACATGAGGCTTCCATTGGTTTTAAGAACCAAACACGACTTTTGAAACGGAATGTTTTATCTGTCAATGCTCCAACCGGACACACATCGATTACGTTTCCGGAGAAGTCGTTCTCAATTGCCTGTTCGATGTACGTTGAAATTTCCGCATGATCTCCACGGTGCATCACACCATGAACACGTTTATCCGTCAATTGATTTGCCACGTAAACACAGCGATAGCATAAAATGCAGCGATTCATATGCAATTTGATCTTATCACCGATATCAATCGGATCAAAAGTTCTGCGTTTTTCTTCGTAGCGTGTTCCTTCTTTTCCGTGCTCAAAACCAAGATCCTGCAAATGACATTCACCGGCCTGGTCACAAATCGGGCAATCCAAAGGGTGATTGATCAGCAAGAACTCTGTTACAGCCGCGCGATTATCATAAACGCGTTCTGAAGTTTTGTTTTTGACAATCATTCCATCCATTACCGGAGTGGAGCAAGATGCAACCAATTTGGGCATCGGACGCGGATCTGCTGTAGAACCGGCAGCTACTTCAACCAAACATGTTCTGCATTTACCTCCGCTTCCCTGCAGTTTGCTATAATAACACATTGCAGGGGGAACTACATCTCCACCGATTTTGCGTGCAGCATTCAGGATTGTTGTTCCCGGTTCTACTTCTACTTCGATATCGTCAATGATAACTTTTACCATAATGGAATCTCTATTTTATACTAAAGGCATGTGACTTGACGCAATTCCGAAGTTGCGTTTTACTGCTTCATCCGGGTGCGTTACGTGCCATTCAAATTCTTCTCTGAAATGACGAATTGCCGCCGCTACCGGCCATGCTGCTGCATCACCTAAGGGACAAATCGTATTTCCTTCTATTTTCTTATTGATCTCTGCCAACAAATCGATGTCGTGCATGTGACCTTGTCCGTATTCCAAACGACGAAGTACTTTCTCCATCCATCCGGTTCCTTCACGGCAAGGTGAACATTGTCCACAAGATTCATGTGCATAGAAACGTGCAAAATTCCAGGTGTTTCTTACGATACACTGATCTTCATCAAATACGATGAATCCTCCTGAACCAAGCATGGATCCCGAAGCAAAACCACCTTCTGCCAAACTTTCGTAAGTCATTAGACGATCTGTCCCTTCTGCTGTTTTCGTGATCAGGTTTGCAGGTAAGATCGGAACAGAAGATCCACCAGGAACACAAGCCTTGATTTTCTTTCCGTTTGCGATTCCACCACACCACTCATCCGAGTAAATGAATTCCTCGACAGACAATCCCAATTCAATTTCGTACACTCCCGGTTTTACCAGGTTTCCGCAAGCTGAAATCAGTTTTGTTCCGGTACTTTTTCCAATACCTATTTTTGCGTATTCGGCTCCTCCGTCATTAACGATCGGAACAACAGCCGCGATAGATTCCACGTTGTTTACCACTGTCGGACAACCCCACAAACCTTTTACAGCCGGAAATGGTGGTTTGATCCGTGGATTTCCACGTTTTCCTTCCAAGGATTCGATCAGCGCAGTTTCTTCTCCGCAGATATATGCTCCGCCACCCGGACAAATTGCCAGGTCCAAATCGTAACCGGAGCCTAAGATATTTTTTCCAAGGAATCCGTTTGCATAAGCCTCAGCAATTGCTTTTTCCACAATTTCCAAAACCCACATATATTCCCCACGGATATAAATGTATGATTGATTGCAGCCCA
This sequence comes from uncultured Flavobacteriales bacterium, assembly GCA_946886545.1. The sequence continues at coordinate 15,679 of CAMPIU010000001.1, forward strand.
AAGCATACGAAGAAGTGATCATTCCTTCAATCAGCAAATGGGGGATCTTCTCCATCAAGTAGCGATCCTTGAAAGTTCCCGGTTCGGATTCATCCGCGTTACATAATAAATAACGTGGAACTCCTTCCGGTTTTGCCAAGAAAGACCATTTCATTCCTGTTGGGAATCCTGCTCCTCCACGACCTCTCAATCCGGATGCTTGAACTTCTTCCACCACATTTTGCGGTGACATCGTTTTCAAAGCCTTTTCTACAGAACGGTAACCTCCGTTTTTGCGGTAGACTTCAAAAGTTTCGATTCCGGGAACGTTTGCATGTTCCAATAATAATTTTCTTCCCATTCCTATTTCTCTGAATGTTCTTTACGCAAGGTGTCCAATAACTCATCTACTTTAGCAGGAGTTAAATGTTCGTGGTAATGTTTCCCGCATTGCAGCATCGGTCCGTAACCACAAGCTCCCAAACATTCCGCAGTTTTCAATGTAAACATTCCGTCTGCTGAAGTCTGACCAACTTTGATATCTAATTTATTTTCAATGTGTTCGATAATTTGATCCGAACCGACCAACATACATGGCCCTGTTCTACAAACTTCCAAAACAACTTTTCCAGGTTTCTCTATATTAAACATGGTATAAAAAGTTGCTACTTCATACACTTCGATCGGTTGAATATTCAACAAGCCGGCAACATAATTCATTGTAGGCACACTTAGCCATCCTCCGAACTCTTCTTCTGCCAAATGAAGAATACGCATCAATGCACTTTTCTGTTTTCCTTCCGGAAACATGTTGATGATACGTTGTACCTCAACCAATTTCTCAGCACTGAATTGTGGTTCAGCCTGATCTGTGTTATTATGTGTAACTGTTATACTCATCTTATGCGTCCAATTCTCCTGCAATCACGTTCAAACTACTTAATGTCAAGACAGCATCTGAGATGGTTTGACCGGTAATCATTTCCGGATATGCCTGGTAATAAATAAAACAAGGTCTTCTAAACTGAAGTCTGTAAGGTGTTCTTCCTCCATCTGAAATCAAATGGAATCCCAGTTCTCCGTTTCCGCCTTCTACTGCGTGATAAACCTCCCCAACCGGAACAGGTGTTTCTCCCATTACAATTTTGAAGTGGTAGATCAATGCTTCCATTTTCGTATAAACGTCTGCTTTCGTAGGTAAATAGAATTCAGGAACATCCGGAGAGAAGTAGTTTCCTTCCGGCATATTGTTATATGCCTGTTCGATAATTCTCAAACTTTGGCGTACTTCTTCCTGGCGCACACAGAAGCGATCATAAGTATCTCCCTGCGTTCCAACCGGAATAATGAAATCGAAATCTTCGTAAGAAGAATAAGGTGTCATGACACGTACGTCATAATCCACTCCAGCCGCACGTAAGTTCGGACCTGTAAATCCGTAATCCAATGCTCTTTCACCTGAAATAGGACCTGCACCGATTGTACGATCCATAAAAATACGGTTACGCAACAATAAATCATCGAACTCTTGGAAGTGCTTATTAAATTCTTTGAGGAATTTTTTCAGTTTCACATGGAAAGTTGGAGAGAAATCTCTTTCAAAACCTCCAATGCGACCGATGTTTGTAGTCAAACGTGCACCACACACTTCTTCATACAATTCATAGATCAACTCACGCTGCTGGAACATATAGGTAAATCCTGTTAATGCTCCGGTATCAACACCAATTACCGAGTTACAAACCAGGTGATCTGCAATCCGCGCCAATTCCATAATGATCACACGCATGTAATCTACTTTCTTAGGAACCTGCACCCCAATCAGTTTTTCCATTGTCATTTCCCAACCCATATTGTTGATTGGAGAAGAACAGTAGTTTAACCGGTCAGTGATTGGAGTAATTTGATTGTAAGGTCTTCTTTCAGCCAGCTTTTCAAAAGCACGGTGAATGTAACCTACTGTTTGAACCGAACCGAGGATCTTTTCTCCGTCCACCGTCAACACGTTCTGGAAAATCCCATGAGTTGCAGGGTGAGTTGGCCCAAGGTTTAGTGTTGCAATTTGTCCGTCGATGGTTTCATCGGCAAACAAACTTTTATTTTTATTAGGAGTATCGCTCATAATCTTTTTTTTATCAATCAGCCGCGGCTGATATCACCTACCGAAGTAGCGATCATCTTTATCTTCTCTTGTTGCATCTTCCAAATGATACTCTTTTCTCATCGGGAAGTAATCCATTGAATCTTCGTTCAGGATACGTGTCAGGTTCGGATGTCCTTCGAAGATCACTCCGAAGAAATCGTATGTTTCACGCTCCTGCCAATCTGCCCCCACATAAATATCCGTAATGGATTGAATGTTTGGGTTTTCAATCGGAAGGAATGCACGAACGCGCAAACGCACATTATTTACTAGGGAATGCAGGTGATAGTTTACACAAATCTCACGGTCTTTATCATTTGGAAAATGAGTTGCCCCGATCAATGTCAAAAAAGACATTTTCAACACTTCATCGGTTTTCAACCAAGAAATCAGATCATGTGTTTTATCCGCTTGGATTTCAATCGTCAATAATCCGTATGGTTCTTCGTGATTGCGAACAGCTTCGCCGAATTTTTCCTGAATACGGCTTAAAACCGCTTCGTTTGTCAAATTACTCATCGTTCAAATCATATTTTTTCAACAAATGCTTGTATTCATCCGAATAACGGCGACGAAGTGATTCGCTTTTCACCAAACGGTGAATATTCATACAGCCTTCGATGATTTGTTCCGGTCTTGGCGGACATCCCGGAACGTAAACGTCTACCGGAATAACTCGGTCAATTCCCTGCAACACGGAATAAGTATCAAAAATCCCACCTGAACACGCGCATGCACCAACAGACAAAACCCATTTCGGTTCAGCCATTTGTTCATATACCTGTTTCAGGATTGGAGCCAATTTTTTCGAGATCGTACCGGCAACAATCAATAGATCTGCCTGGCGCGGAGAGAAGGACATCCGTTCCATTCCGAAACGTGCAACGTCGTAATTACTTCCCATTGTCCCCATGTATTCGATACCACAGCAAGAGGTAGCAAACGGCAGAGGCCAAACGGAATTTGCACGAGCTGCTCCAATGACCTTGTCAAGCGACGTCAATTGGAAACCTTCTCCGTTAATGGTTTCTACACCATTGATAATTTCTACTTTTCCCATTCTAAAGCACCTTTTTTAAGTACGTAGAAAAATCCTGTAAGGAAGAATGCCACGAAAATAATTACCGCAATTAAACCGTCCGACTGCAAAAATTTGAAATTCACAGCGTAAGGATAGAAGAAGATTACTTCCACATCGAACAAAACGAATAAAATTGCGGTTAACAAATAACGGATGGAAATCGGAAAACGAGCGTTTCCAATTTCTTCAATACCACATTCCCAGTTGGCATTTTTCTTTTTCCCGATAAGTTTAGGCCCCAACATAGGAGCCACCACCAAAACAAGGATAACAAAACCCAGAGCAACACCTGCTTGGAGTAATATCGGTAAGTAATCTTCTGCAGAAGACATAATCTTTAGTTTTTAAGACACGCGAATTTAATACATTTTAACAACAACAACCGGCGAAAAATTCTATTTAGATTTAATCTAAATTACGCAAAAATACTTTGAAAAGCCAGTAAAAATGTTGGTCGAAGAAAAGCATTTGTAGAGCGATGATATATCCTTATTGATGAGATTAGTAATTCCTATTTCTATTCCAAAATGAAAATGTTAAAAGTGATCTTTCGGAAAATCTCCGGTTCAAAGAACCTTTATCAGTGGAAAACTAATAATTAAGTTAAAATAATCGTTCCAAACTGAAGGGATCATTATTGAATCCAAAAGTGTAGACATAAGTTAAGTCGGCAAAACCCACTATGGAAAATCCAATCTCTGCAGAAACCCGGTTTTCGAATTTGCGCTCGAGATCCGATAATAGAGTAAGCTAGTCTAACTATTCCAATATGGTATCGGTACTCTACGGAAATTTTCGGAGCCATGAGAAATGAATTGGACAGTTTTATATCCGATTCGATTGCAAATCCGACATGTTTTAGAGGAGGATAACCTGTTTCGTGCCAGCCCAGATAAAAGCGAGACCACAAACCCATCTTTTCCCTGCACGTAATTGATGCGCGGTCCACCCATCAGATCATCCGGGTCTACTACCAATTCTTTAAGGTGTTACGATTTTCCGTACTTACAATAATTGAAACTTCATCCGCCGCCGTGGAGAGAATTGAAAAGAGGAACGATTTACAAATCCTCCGAATCTGTTACGTCTCCGCGTAGAGCACGATAACGTTTCCTTGCTTCTACCGTTAATAAACTGCCTTTGCATTCGAAGAGAATCTTCTTGTAGTACTCGGTTGCTTTTTCCTTGTCGTGGAGATTGTTCTCGTAGATTTCGGCAATGGTAAAAATTGCATCATCAGATAAAATGTCATCCATGTGATAGGTGACAATTTTATTGAGGTAATCCAATGCTTCCTGCCATTTCCCCTGATATCTCATAGCCTGTGCTTTGCGCAGAAGGATCTCGTCCGCCAAACCATGGTCCGGAAACGCAGCATTGATCGAATCATAGAGTCTGAATGCTCGTTCGTACTGATGCTGTTCGAGTAGTAAATCTGCCTGAGCAAATTGATACATAGCTGTGTAATTACTATCCAAACCTAAGTTGTCTGTGATCAAAACGGACAATTTCATCGCATCATTCGCTATTAACTTACTGGTAGATTCTTTCAATATATCCAGTTGAGATTGCGCAAATTTGAAATCACCATCGTAGTAGAAAATACGTGCATTCTTGAATTTCGCTTCTGAACCTATGGTTTCGAACTTGAAATCTTTGTCGATCTGCATATAGTAAAGCGATGCCTGCCAAATATCATCCTGAAGGATCAATACATCTGCCAAGGCCATTTTAATTTGTGCTTTTTCAAGATCCGATAATCCCTGAACTGCCAGGCAACTGTCCAATAAATACACAGCACCCTTGGTATCATTTCCGTAATAAGCTTTTATTTCAGCAAGTTCTTTTGCAGTGTAAACAGCGTTTCTCCCCCAGCCCAGCAATTTCAATCCTTGACGGTATTCCTTTTCGGCATCAATGATATCCTGTGGCTGGTATTTTTTTTCCACCGTAATTTCGCGGTAACGAATATTCAACAAAGCACTGTAAGCAGAATAATAATTTGGATTTTGAGATCCCTGATCAATAACATAATTATACGCTGAACGAGCAACTGAATAATCACCGTTTTCAACAGAAGTCTCGGCCAAATCCATCACACGGTTTCCGTTTCCTTTCTCCCTGCGATCCAGCGCTTGTGTCTGTATTAAAGCAGATTTGAATTCCTTCTTTTGAATGAAAAGCCAGATGAGCATTTCGGAATACACAAAGTCGTTTGGTTTTTTTTGGATCCGAACCAAGAGCTTTTCTTTCAGTTTTTGATAAACACCTGTTTTATCCTCTGAAAAGTCAATTTGTTTTGAAAGTGCATTCTGGATATTACTGGAATAATTCGGATACTGATCCAGAATATCAAAATACTCATCAATCATCTCATCCGTCCTGCCCAGCATGGAATAGACCTCGGCAAATTGAATTTGCAGGGGATAATTTTTCTTCAGTTCTTTTCTTCCTGCTTCCAATGTTTTTAAACCCCAGTTGACTTTGCCTTTTTTAATGAATGCATTGTACAACTCAATCACCTCATACCCGTTTTCCGAAACATTTTTGATCTTCTCGCCATAAAGTTTTTCGGTTTGAGAAACCCGTTCGGTACGTTCATATAAATCGCCCAAAGCAATGGTGTAATCGAAATCGGTGGAATTGGAAGAAACTAATTTCTTTAGAAACTTTTCTGCATCCTTTACCTGATTGGTTTTTTCCAGGCAATCCACATAACGCAGTTGATCAAACTTGGTGCTTTGCTTGTTAATGATCTTCTCAAAATATGGAAGAGCTTTTTCAAATTCGCCATTGTTGTAATACAAATTCGCCAATTGCTGATCCGTACTCGTTTGAGCAGACAAAGCAAATGAAAATACGATACAACAAAGAATTAGCGCTTGTTTCATGATTTATTTAGTGTACAACTTTAAAACGCTCAAATGTAGGTTTAAATTGCTCGTAAGATTGTTTAAAATCCATAAATTGTTTCTCCAATACCAAACTATGTGCGCGGATCTGTTCTGCTTCTTTTCGTTCAAACTGAACATGCTCATAATATGTTGATCTGTCACCTGCACCATTTTCAATATCCGATTGTAGTTTTTGCAACCTTTCCAGCTGTTCCATCTGGGCTTTCCTCAATTGTTTGATTTCCGTTGTGAAGAAATCCGTTGCCCGGTAAGCTTGAATAAATCCGTCTATTTCCTTTGCGGTTTCCATATCAAGGGTATCATTTCCCAGTTCAATATTGAAATTCAGCAACATCATTTTAGATTTTCCGCGCAGTTTTAATACCTGATTGGTATCTAAGTCCTGAAGTAATTTCTGAACAGAATCATTGGTAGCTTTCGAGAACAGCACATCTTCTTCAAACTTGCCCAGTTTGCTTTCACAGGATACAAGGAATGTAAGCAGTATTAGAAAAGATGAAATTCTCAGCATGAGACTAAATTACATAAAATGATTTTATTTCACCTCAAAGGTCACAGAGATCTCTAATAAATGAATTGAGCAAAAACTATTTGCTCTTCCATTCTTTGCGGTAAAAGAGAAAGTGTGTCAATTAAGAAACGGAAAACTTTCGCAAACTCAGTCTGACATAGGGCTAATAGACACATATCTATCCGTCTCTGAAAAATGCTTTGTCGATTTCTAACGGGACAAGACCCAAACAAAAAATCCTGCCGAGGCAGGATTCAATGTATTTAGAACACTAGCGCAACAAACTCAAATGTCCGTTTTTCTCATGTTTGGTGTTCGTCAAATCCCTGAAACGGATCACCCAGGTATAGGTTCCATCCTGAACCTGTTCCGTACCGGATCCATAGGAACCATCCCAGCCAATTTCCATATTATGTGATTCAAAAATCAATTCTCCCCAGCGATTATATATTTCCATCGTAAAATCAGTTTCTAGAATCCCATATCCTTTTGCTGTAAATGTGTTGTTGAACTCATCTCCGTCTGGTGTAAATGCATTCGGAACAAACAATTCGAAGGAAGGTTTTACGGTGACCACCAAATGAGCCTGATCCGGACAATTGTATTGATTATTCGCATTCAGCGTAACTGTAAATTCCCCGTAAGTATCATAACTGTGCGTCGGATTAGTTACATAACTCATCTCATCGTCTCCGAAGTGCCATTCATATTCCGAAGCATTCTGGGAAGTATTGGTGAAATGAAACTCAGGATCAATCGTTGTTACTTCCAGTTTATCAGATGTAAATGAGGCTGTTGCCTGCGGATTAATTGTTACGATACCACTTGCAGATGAAGCACTCTGACAGCCGTATTGATTGACAATACTCAGATTAATAGCGTATTGCCCCGGAGTGTTGAATACGTGAACACCCACCATATCATGGGAAATTGTTCCATCACCAAAATCCCAGGTGTAAGTCCATAATGGATCGTTTGTGCCGGAATTGGAAACGGAAAAGTACTCTCCCTGGCAATAAGTCCCCAAATCAGGATTCAAATCTACAATCGGAGGGTTAATCACCATTACCGTTACTTCAGCTGTAATTTGCTGATTGCATTGATTCACTCCCGAAATGGTATAGGTGCTTGTTAAAGATGGTGTGAGCGTTTGAATGACCGGACAAGAAGTACAATGAGTCCAGGAAAGTACCACTGTTTGATCCGGACCTGTGTAAGCACCATTTATAGTTACATCTTCTCCCAAACAAACAATGGAATCGGAAATAGTTGCATAAATATCTGCCGGGTCCAATGTGATCATGGAAATGGTGGCTGAAGAACTAACCACACAGCCATTTATATCAGTAGCACTGCAGGTATATGATGTCTGAACAATTGGTGAAACTGTCAATTGATTGGTATTTCCACTTTGCGGCGACCAACTAAATGAATATGGGCTGCTTCCACCGCCTACTTGAGTTTCAATAGTAACAGGAGTACCCGGACAAATGGCAGTGTCTTGAGAAATAGTCATTGCCAAAGGCGCAGGCTGGGCTACAAAAGCACTCTGATTCAAGATACATCCATTTGAATCCGTAATTGTAACGGAATAGCTCCCCGAGATTAATCCATTAATTGAAGCTGTAATTGCTCCGGTATTCCAGTTATACTGATATGAACCGGTTCCACCCGAAACGGAAGTCTGAATACTCCCATTGTTAAACCCATTGCAACTTGGCTGAGTAACATTGAAATTGTTTACTAAAGGCAATGGTTCGCCAACCATTAATGACAGGTTGCTCGTACATCCATTCTCATCAGTTACAGTCACGGTATAATTACCTGAAACCAAGCCAGATGCTGTTTCCATACTCTGAACCGGATTGGTATTCCATTCATAGGAATAAGTACCATAACCTCCTGTTGCCTGAACGGTAATTGAGCCATCCGATCCACCGAAACAAGACACATTATTTCGGTCCAGTTCCCCAATTTGAAGAGGTTGCGGCTCATAAATTTCAAATGAAAGTAGCGTATCACAACCAATGGAATTTAAGACGCTTACCGTATGAATTCCTGGTGCCAGGTTTGAAGCCGCATTAGATGCGTTATAAGCTCCGCCATCAAATGCAAATGAGTAAGGACCTGTAAGTCCCGTCATGGTTACCTGAGCTGTACCATTGGTCATTCCAAAACAGGAAACGTCCTGGGTTTGGATAACAACCGATTCCAGTACCGGATTAAAAACTATTTGGGTACTATCCGAAACCTCGGGACATCCTGTATTATTGACAGTTCCTACCTGAATCTGTACGATTCCTGTACTGAATTCTCCGGCTCCAGGGTAGTAATCTACTACCAATGAGGTATCGCTTGGTGAGAACGTTCCTGTTCCGCCCGACCACAAAACACCTTGTGTATTTGATGCAGTTGCCGATAGCGTAATTGCCCCAATGTAATTTAAACAAACATCAATATCTGCTCCGGCATTAATTGTTGGCTCAGGTAATTGTGTTATGGTTACAGTTGCCTGCCGAATAATGCAGTTTGTGGCATCCGTAATGCTTACAGTGTGTGTACCAACCCCCAGGTTAGTTGTCGCTGTATTTACCCCATTGGACCACAAATAAGTATACGGTGGTGTTCCGCCTGAAGCCTGAGCTATAGCCGGAACAGTAAGTTCTTCCGGACAAAGCACAGTATCGGGAGCTAAGATTGTAGCTGTTAATGTCGGTGCGAAATTAACGCTTAGTGTATCACAGATCGGTTCAGTTGTACAACCATTTGCAGCCATACCACAAACCAGATAATCGACCACCGGCGGCGCTAAAGAATTATTTAATGCTAATACGGTATCACAAGCCATTGTACAGGAAAGCAATCCGTTTTGCGAACCTAATGTTCCCGGATTTATACTATTCCACGTAATGGTGCTTTCATCGTAGAATTGCACCCATAATTCATCGGAACATCCGTCACCTAATGTCAGATTAGGTCCAAATATAGGATTCGGAATCGTTTCAATTGAGAAGGTATTGATGTTATTTCCAGGTTTACAAAATGTAAGATGAAAAGGACCTGTCCCATACAGGCAAATCGGAGAACCAACCGCAACAGGTGCACCACAATCGATCTGATAGAACAATGCGCCGGGAGGAACCGCACCGGAAGCAATATTAAAGACAACAGCAGCAGCATTCGGATTGAGTGTAATTACAAATTCCAAACATTCATCCGGGGCCGTTGCTCCGCAGCAAAAACCATCCCTGTCAGTACTCGGACTTACCCAGTTCATGTAAGGACTCGCTGACAAGTCAACATCAAAGGAAGGTGTTATTGAATCACAATATTGCGCGTTGGCAATAGTGGAGACGGAAATAAGGGCACCAAACAACAAATTCAGCACACCATAGATTGGCATTCTAGTCTTCATAACTCAAGTATTAAACACAACACTTCTTTGACGCAAAAAAAGTTGGAGCGTCTAATCAAACCGGCAAGCTATGTTTATATGATTTAGTCTATGAAAAACGACCACTGGTCTTTTGTTAAAACTTGTTTGACCACAAAATTCAATCAGCATCCATACCAAACCACAAAACAATTGTTGTATCAATTAACCTTATGAATGAATATTTCACTGCTATAAATGAATATTCACAAGTAAAATTTCAGGGTGGGTGGTTCCAATCAAACAGGCAAAAAAAATCGCACAATGATTTCTCATCGCGCGATTGCTATTATAGCATTTTTAACTAGTCAATTCGGGTAAAACCGGTATACTTATGAAGCACTTCCGGGATCTCAATTCCATCTAAGGTTTGATAATTTTCCATGATAGATGCCATGATTCGCGGAAGAGCTAAAGCAGAACCATTCAGCGTGTGCGCCAGGTGATTTTTCTTGTCACTCCCTTTAAAACGTAATTTCAAACGATTTGCCTGGAATGTATCAAAACGGGAACAAGAACTCACTTCCAACCATTTTTCCTGTGCTGCAGAAAACACTTCAAAATCATAAGTCATTGCAGATGCGAAACCTGTATCTCCCCCACAAAGGCGCAGAATACGGTAATGCAATCCCAATTTTTCAAGCAATCCTTTCACATGATCAACCATTTCGGTTAAAGCACGATCTGTATTTTTCGGATGTTCAATACGCACGATTTCCACCTTGTCAAATTGATGCAAACGATTCAAACCTCTTACATGCGCACCGTAACTTCCTGCCTCTCTTCTGAAGCAAGGCGTATAACCTGTCATTTTAATTGAGAAATTCTCGTCCGGCAAAACTACATCGCGGTAAATATTTGTCAGGGGAACTTCTGCAGTCGGGATCATATATAAATCATCAACAGGCATGTAATACATTTGGCCTTCCTTATCCGGAAGTTGTCCTGTACCGTATGCACTTGCTTCATTTACTACGTGAGGCACGATAAATTCTTCGTAACCCGCTTTCTCTGCTTCCTCCAAAAAGAATTGAATCAATGCCCGTTGCAATTTGGCACCTTTTCCTCTATAAACAGGGAAACCTGCTCCAGTGATCTTAACTCCCAATTCGAAATCGATCAAATCAAACTTTTTGGTCAATTCCCAATGAGGAAGAGCATTCTTATGTAAAACAGCTGGTTCACCAACCACTTCAACTGTTTCATTATCCTCTTCGTTTTTACCGGCAACAACGAGATTATTCGGAACATTCGGAATTTGATAAAGCAACTGTGTAATTTCATCTTCCAGAGCATCTACCTGCACTTTCAGCTGACTCTCTTCTTGTTTTAAATCTGCTGTTTTAGCTTTGGCTGCTTCTGCCTCCGAAGTTTTACCGCTTTTGAAGAATTCACCAATTTCCTTTGCAATCTTATTCAATTCGGACGCGATAGACTCCATCGATGTTTTTGCTGCACGCCATTGCTGGTCTTTAGCAATAATTGCATCAATAGTCTCTGTCACATCAATGTTGCGCTTTTTTAGTGCTGTGATGATCTCATCACGTTCAGCGCGGATTTTGGTCATTTCTAACATACGAATTGAATTTGAGTGTTGGTTCGCAATGGCGAACCGGGTTTAAAAACTTGGTAAATTAAAACATAAAAAAAGGCGAATTCCGAAAAACTTCGGAACTCGCCTTTATCAAAATATGTACTATTATTCGATTAAGCTTCCGCAGTTTCAAATGGAACTACCGATACAAACGAACGAGCATCTCTTTTCTTGCGGAATTCAACTGTTCCGTCAGTTAATGCGTATAATGTGTGGTCTTTTCCAATTCCAACATTTTCTCCTGGGTGGTGTGCAGTACCGCGTTGACGAACAATAATGTTCCCAGCGATTGCAGCTTGTCCACCAAAAATTTTCACTCCTAGACGCTTGCTATGTGATTCGCGACCGTTTTTGGAACTACCGACTCCTTTTTTGTGTGCCATCTTTTCTAATTTTTTTATCCGTCAGCTGACGGAGAATTACCCTTTAATATCTGTGATTGTAATTTGTGTAAAAGATTGACGGTGACCGTTTCTTTTCACATATCCTTTTCTACGTTTCTTACGGAAAATGATAACTGTATCACCTTTAACGTGATCATTCACTTGAGCAGTAACTAATGCTCCTGCGATAGCTGGGGCGCCAATATTCACTTTTCCTCCGTTGTCAACCAATAAAACACGATCAAATTCTACTTTTGATCCTGCTTCAGCGTCTAAACGGTGTACAAAGATTTTTTGGTCTTTTTGCACTTTAAATTGCTGCCCTGCTATTTCTACTATTGCGTACATAACAGATGTTTTAAAATTTAATTTGGAGGGCAAAGATAGCAAAGTTTTTCAACAATCCACCTGTTGCAATGAATTTTCTTTATTCCAAAAGAAAAAATTATCATTTCGGGATAAGTGGAAGATTATCCTCCTTCTACCCGGGTAATTAAATTTGGGGAGTTCCAAATTTCAATTAATTCAGCACCAAAGGTAAGGAATATGAACCTTTCCCGCTGTTCAACCGCACAAAATAATATCCCGAATCTAAACTTTTCAATGGAACCTGAATCGAATTTAAACCAACGATATCCCTTGCTTCAAAAACAATCCTTCCCTGAGCATCCAGCAATTGAATTCCATCCGGATTTAAACCTGCTTCCCATTTCAACAATACAAAGCCTTCTTTCTCTGCCGGATTCGGATAGATCTCAAACATATTCTCCGAACCTATCCCACGCAAACCTAATTCGTTCAATTTCCCGATTCGTATATTGTCTAAAAAGAAATTGTTCCCTCCCTTCGACTCGAAACGGAATTTCAATTGGGTGTGATCCGTGAAGTTGATCGCCCCGTTGATAAATGCAGTATCACTGGCCCATTCGCTCAATGAAGCCGGAGTAAAAGGGGTTGACCATAACTGGCTTACCGATTTTAAGAAACTAGTCCCCGAGTAGGTCTTCTTAACCTGCCAGCTTGATCCGCAGTCATTCGAGATAAAAATCCGAAACAAATCCGCATCACTTACCGCTCTTTGTGCATAAGCCCAATCAAATGCAACTGCCAAACTTGAAAATCCGGATAAATCCAAGGGATCGGAAAAGAACTCATACACCTGGTTGGAGCCACCATCAAAATTATTGATTTTAATCGCCTGATCACTTTGAAATCCGGAGCTGAAAATTTCCCAATTATACATTTGTCCAACTTCTCTTACATGCCACCTGCTTGAAAATACGGACAGATTATCTTCGAAACCTTCCGTGATTCCATGAGCTGATCCCTGAGCAGGAAGTACTGTGATATAATCAGTCAATGTGAGTTCCAATGTATCGGTTCCGTTACTGACCTTGATGGTCACATCATAAGTTCCTGCCTGATTGTACAACACGATTGCAGTATCATTTGTTACTGAACCCATCACCATTCCTGCTTCAAAACTCCAGAGCCTGCTAATTACGCCATGTGATGAAACATCCTTGAACAAAACCGAATCTCCCTGGCAAATAACCCGTTTATCGGATTCAAACTTTGCTTCACAGAGTTGATTTACCAAACCATCTGTTCCGGTGGCAGTTAGATTCGCTGGAGTCCATAAGTTATTTCGTTGTGCAATAGGTGAATTCAAGGCAGCATGCATCCGCACTTTTTGTCCTTCTGTAAACATCAATGCACAATAGGCATAATCCATGTAATTCTGAACATTATCCAAACTGCTGCAAGAAGTTGCATTCAGGTTACAGGAAGACCAGCCAATGGTATTTGGCGTGTCAGTTACCTCATCATCGTATGCACAATTGCCTGCATTTCCAACAGGCAAATAATAAAAGTCAGGAACATTATTTCCTCCCCAAATATGATACAGATTCAGGTAATGACCAATTTCATGGGAAAGAACTGTTCTGCGGAAATAATCGGAAGTGCCAATTGTTCCTACGTAATCGTGACGCATAACAATTCCGTCCCATTCGGGAATGGTATCAGCAGCTGCGGGCATTAAAGCATGGCCGGCCAATCCGGCTGCATCAAAACAGACATAAATATTCAGGTACTTTTCCGGCGGCCAGTGGATCAGGCTTTTTACCTGGTGATCCCCGGGATAAGTCAGCGGAGAAACTGTTCGGGTAATTCCGGAAGTACAATTCCCGTTTGGATCGATCTGGGCCAAACGGATCTCAATTTGTGCATCTGCGGCAATGGATTGAAAAGCGGAGACAATTTGATTCGTGTCCGGGTTTAATTTCCGATATTGTAAATTCACCTGCTCAACTGCATCGTAGATTTGTGAATCATTGATGTTTTCCGGACCGTTGTTATGAATAATGTGAAACACTACCGGAATAATATAAGTTGCGCCGGATTTGGTGTGGTTTTCCTGGTATTGTTTGGTAAATGATTCCAATTTCTTCCTGGAGCGCAAATACGCCTGTTTGTATTCCGGATGTTCCTGAAACAATTTTTGTTCCATCTCGTCGCTTCCGCAGTGAAGCATTTCCTGTGCAAAAGAATTCGACAAAACTAAGGCTGCAATAAAGAAAAGAATTCCTTTCATGTTTAATCAACTAGTAGTAAGTTGAACAAAGATAAGGGTTTATATTTAAATGTTATCGCTTGTACAATGTAGCCAACAGTGGAATTTTACCCATAGGATTTGAAAATTCTATAAAAGAAAAGGTCCCTTGAAAATCTTCGCGCGTTCTCAATAAGGAAACCCCCGCATTTGTTTGATCGTATGATTCCTTCCATTCCTTGTAATGCGGATTTTTTCCAGAATAGGCGATCATATCAAGTAGAGATCCAAGCATAATCCCATCTAGTATATCAATCGCTTCCGATAATTCAGCATAATCCCAGTGAATTTGCCATCTACCTAATAAACATGGGTCCGAATCAATACTTTTGGAATTATTAGTGATTATTAGTTCACTTCCCTCTTTTGTGTCTACCAAAATAGCTTTTCTAAAATCAAAAATTCCTCCAGTGCCAGTTAGAGGTCCGACAATATTTATACTATCTGGAATCTGGACGGGTTGGTAAAGGACTTCGTTATCAAAAGAAACTTTACAAATAAAACTCTCTTTACCATAAAGCATAAAACAGATTTCTCCATCCGGCACATCAGTATAATACTTTACAGGGTGAATTGCTTCAATAACCCGATTTGAATTCAGTACAAATTTTTGTCTGGAGAAAAGGTCTACCGGGAAATCAATTGGAACTTGATCTAGTTCTGCTTCTGCATTAATACTGTTCAAAGTGGTAGAATTATCCTTGTTTGACAAAAAGTAAAACCTTCCATCACGAAAGCCAATATAGCTTCCAACATCTTCGGAAGCAGATACGATTTCTTTTTCTCGAATCAATTTCTTCTCCAAATCAATAACTGCAAGCCAAAATGTATTCTTTCTTAGAATATGTTTCGAAGAATAGATAACCATCAAATGGTTCTTATAAACTTGACACGTTACAAGTACATGATTTGTTTCCCTAAAATTATCCAATGCCAAATCTTTTATCTTCCCTTCCTCATTCAGGATCCTGCAGACCATTTGGGGTGGTAAGATTGGCCCGCTTATTCCTCCTAACATTAAAGTAAGCTTTAATTCAGGATGATAAGCCGTCATCTCCGGGAATCGAAGATTATTGAATCCGTTCATAGTGCAACTAACTCCTACCTTAGCCGGAAGAGAATACTCTCTTATCAATTCATTATCAGCATTATAAAGTCTAGAAGTAGTCTTGCCCCAATTCATATTATTTGATGTAACTATCGAAAAGCCTCCATCTGAATAGGAAACTACTTTAACAAATTCATCTTTTTTATTCGAAAATGGGATCTCTTGCTGTCCGAATACAATGAAGCTTATCAAGCATATAATAATTGGCACTATTTTCTTCATGATTTCTTGGTATTGCTAAGATGGGAATTGTAAAAGATTTGGTTTTTCAAAACAAAAAACCCCGATCCGTATGTACGGGATCAGGGTTTTCCATTAAATATGTTTGCAAACTACTTTGCTTCTGAATCTTCTTCTTTTTCAAACACACGTTTCGGACGCATTTGTTGGCTGATTCCCAATGAAATCCAAAAAGGAAGAACAAATCCCATTAAGAATAACAACATCCAAAATGCCATACCTCCAATCAAAAGAAACAATACGATACCGAAAACGCTCATGATGTACTAATTTGTGTTTTGTGGGGTAAAAGTAGTAAAAAAATCAAAAGTGGATCTTTTTTGAAACAAATATTCGCACAAAAAAGACTTTAAGAAGTCAATTGACTGAACAAGTTTTCAGCGTTTGCCAAAATCTCTTTTGTTTCTAAATGCTCGGCACCAAATCCATAGCGATATTGGTCGCACATTTCAATGATTTCCCGCAATCCTTTAGCAATTTCAGGATTCGTATCGACTAATCTGTCAAAAGCTTTCTCACGCGATTGGAAATTGCACTTTTCACATTGCTCAATTCGCTGGATAATTGCTTTCGGCATAAGGATCGCAAATACGCTTGGGTCTTCGACATGTCTTTCAGCATCTTTCCAGTAATCAATTGCCTCTACGGGAGTTGTTTCTTTTGTTTCGTTTAAAAAGATCGGTCCTTTTGGCAATTCACCGAATCCGGAAACTTCTATCTTTTCCGTTTCTTTTTTCTTACGTCTTTTAATTGCCAGGAACAAAAATAAAAGACCTAGCAAACTTGTAGGAGCAACAATACCAACCCATAATTTCGATTTGGATGTTGACTCTTTTTTCGCTTCCTTCTTTGTAGTTTGCCGGGTTTTTAAATCAACCATATCCGTATGTGTTCCGGGAGCCGGACTTGTAAGCACTACAGGATTAAAGCTTTTATCAGGAGTTACATTTACTTTGAATGCGTTCCCTCTGATCGTTAAATACTTTTCCTTTTCCGGGTCAAAATAACTTACGGATGGAGCTGCAAATGCCAGATCATGACCTTCCAATACCTGAATATTGAACTTGTAGGTAATCATTCCCTCTGCACCACTTTCTGTAAATTCGATGTCTTCAATTCGTTCCGGATCTCCATAAACAGCACAACCCTTCGGAAGTTTCAATTTAGGGGTATTGGAATTATGCAGATTCTCAACACCGGAAACAATTAGCTCCAGTGTGAACACATCTCCTTCTTTTACTTCTTTAATCGGGTTTTTCTGAGTCAGTCTGTACTCACCTACCGCTCCGATGAAATCTTTCGGGGCATTAGCGGGCAGAGGTTTTATATTGATACATAAGCCTGAAGAACGGATACGCATGGTTTTTGAAAAAAGAGAACCATGACAACGCAAGGCCATTTCAAAAGGTTTGATGTGGCATTTTCCTGTTCCAACCGGGATGAGCAATTGTTTTCCGTATTCAAATGCCAAGGCATCTTTTCCATTGACGCGGGTTTGTTCCACTTCTACACGCCCATTAGGGAATGCATGCTCTTCCATTGAAAGGTCAGCTTTAAAGTCAGAGTACCCTTCCAGGTATTCGATATTTATGTATGAAAAAACTTTTGCCTTAAGCAAGATCGGTTCCCCTTCATAAACATTTGTTTTTTTGCATTGAATGAAGCCAAAAACCGGATCGTTTGAATTTACTTTATTGTCGTCTTCCGATGCCTCATTGACCTTAATGGTAATCTTATTTGATCTGTAAACTTTATTTCTATAAGTAGTATAAGCGTAAAATGAATAGGTTCCTTCTTTTTTGAAAGTTCCCGATTGCTGCATATAGTAGTATGTTTTGATCTTACCACTCGGATCCATTTTCTGTTCCATTCCGTGCATTACACCAAAATCCACCTCAAATTCAACTGGAAAATCAATTTTCATTGATCCTTCTACGTTAGCTGTAATGGTAAAATTCAGATGCTCATTGGTTCCGATTTCCTTTTTATCAGATGTAAGTGCGACTACCGGTTTTTGGGCAACAGATACTTGGCTCACAAACGTGAACAAAAACAACAATAATTGCCATTGATTACCAATCTTTTCTTGCTCTTTTACCACCTGTAGTACCTTTTGAACCATCCAATCTTTTCTTTGTATTCAGTTCCTGCTTGCTAAACTCATCAAGTTTGCGCTCGGTTTCTTTGTCTTGTAGTTTTTTCTGTTCGCTCTTTTGTTGCTGCGACTGCTGATTTTGCTGGCTTTGGTTTTGTTGCTTATCCTTTGAATTCTGTTGATTCTGTTGATTCTGTTGATTCTGTTGATTCTGATTATTATTTTGCTGCTGATTTTGCTTGTCCTGGTTTTGCTCTTTGTCTTGTTTGTTTTGTTGTTCCTTTTTCTGTTGTTCCAATAATCTTTTTGCCTCAACTAATCGTTGTCTTGCTTTTTCGTTATCCTGGTCTAACCTTAAAACATCCTTGTATGCATCTATCGCTCCCTGGAAATCCTGCTGCTTCATACGGGATTCTCCCAAACTTGCCCTGGCACTGATCTCTTTTTCTTTTGTTGGGGCATTATTTGCCAGGCGTTCAAAGTTTTCTGCGGCTGTGCCAAAATCATTCGCACGATATGCAGTTTGACCAATCTCCTGTGACAAATCTACATCATTTGGAGCTAATCTTTCGGCTCTTTTATAATACTTTAACGCTTCTTTATAATTTCCTTTTTTGTACAACTTCCTGGCCTCGTTGAGTGTATCTTTCCATTCCTGGCCAAAAGAGGTAAAAGTCAAAACACACGAAACAATAATCAATACTGTTTTCATGACTTATCGGGATTAATAATGATCGGTAAAAAGAAGTAGCAAATCATACACAGCAAAGCCAATATAGCAGGGATGTAAAAATAGTTTTTATCTACTTTAAATTCTACTTTCATCACCTGCTTGTTTTTTGTATTCTTATAATTGGTTGCAATATCATAGATATTCGGGAACGGACTATCGGAAGTTACTAAAATACTTCCGGATTCAGAAGCCATTTTCGTCAATCCTTTTTTATCAATTTTCGAGACAACTGCCTGTCCGTTCTCCCGCTTGTATCC
>CAMPIU010000002.1 GCA_946886545.1 uncultured Flavobacteriales bacterium
AATTTGTTTATGCGACTTTCAGTCTGGCAACTTTGCTTTTAGAAAATTGTGCTTTTGCATATTCCAGATCAACCCGGAATTCTTTCTCATTTTTGGAAGGCAGTTCATACATTGCGTCAGTAAGAATTGCTTCACAAATAGATCTCAATCCACGGGCACCTAATTTGAATTCGATTGCCTTCTCCACGATGAAATCCAATACATCCGCATCAAATTTCAATCGAATTCCATCAATTTCAAATAACCGTATATATTGCTTGATAATTGCGTTTTTAGGCTCTGTAATGATTCTTTTCAGGCTTTTCGCATCCAAGGGCTCCAAATAAGTCAATACAGGGAAACGACCAATCAACTCCGGAATCAATCCAAAAGATTTCACATCTGTCGGAGTGATATATTTCAGGAAATTATCTTCATCTACTTTCTCTGTGACCTGAGATCCGAATCCGATAGTTTGTCTGTTTACACGACTTGCAATAATGCGTTCAATCCCATCAAAAGCACCACCGCAGACGAATAAAATATTTTTCGTATCGATTGCGATCATTTTCTGCTCCGGGTGTTTTCTTCCTCCTTGCGGCGGAACATTCACAACAGAACCTTCCAGCAATTTCAAAAGTGCCTGCTGAACACCTTCTCCGGAAACATCACGTGTAATGGATGGATTATCACTTTTACGTGCAATTTTATCGATCTCATCAATGAAAACAATTCCATGCTGAGCAGCCTGAACATTATAGTCTGCCGCCTGAAGTAAACGGGAAAGAATACTTTCAACATCTTCACCCACATAACCGGCTTCCGTTAATACCGTAGCGTCGGCAATACAAAACGGAACATTCAGCATTTTTGCGATTGTTTTTGCAAGCAATGTTTTTCCTGTTCCGGTCCGACCAACCAAAATCACATTGGATTTTTCAATCTCAACGTCTTCGATCTTCGTTTGATGCAAACGTTTGTAATGATTATATACAGCTACCGAAAGCGTTTTCTTTGCATCATCCTGACCAATCACATATTCATCCAAACGTTCCTTAATATCCAGAGGTTTTAAGACATTTACCGGAGCGCCCTGACTTGAAATTTTGGTAGTCTGATCTTCATCTACAATCATTCTTGCCTGAGCAATACAATGATCACAGATGTGTCCTGATAAACCGGCTATTAATAAACCTACTTGACTTCGCGGTCTCCCGCAAAACGAGCAAGAAGTTTCCTTTTTTGACATAATGTAATTTTTATCGACAAAAAAGTCATCTCGGCTGAGCAGAGATGACTTAGATAATATTGTGCAAAGTTAGACTATTTTGGGTTGCGAAGCAAGATCTCGTCTACCATTCCATAATCTTTTGCTTCCGCAGCTGTCATCCAGTAATCACGATCTGAATCAGCCCAAACTTTTTCATAGGTTTGATTCGAATGCGTTGCGATAATATCATACAGTTCTTTCTTCAATTTCTGAATTTCACGAGCTGTGATTTCGATGTCAGAAGCTTGTCCCTGAGCGCCACCAAGCGGTTGGTGAATCATTACCCGTGCATGCTTCAAAGCTGAACGTTTTCCGGTAGCTCCGGCACACATTAAAACTGCTCCCATTGAAGCCGCCATTCCTGTGCAGATCGTTGCCACATCAGGTTTGATGTACTGCATCGTGTCATAAATTCCCAAACCTGCATAAACAGATCCTCCCGGTGAATTCAAATAGATTTGAATATCTTTTTTTGCATCCACTGATTCCAGGAATAACAACTGAGCATTGATGATGTTAGCGACCTGATCGTTGATTCCCGTTCCAAGGAAAATGATCCGATCCATCATTAGACGTGAAAAAACGTCCATTTGTGTCATATTCATATGACGTTCTTCGATAATATACGGCGTTAAAGAAGATTCGATGTAGCTTTCTAAGTGCATGCTGGAAATTCCGACATGCTTTGTTGCGTACTTATTAAATTCGTTTTTGTCGAACATGTTTGATAGTTTTAAGAAGTATTAAAATTAATAGGTTTCGGAAGAATTGATTCTTTTTTTGGCAGAAATTAACGAGAATAATTACAACATCAAAAAGTTCAAAACTTAATCATGAGAAAATTCGATTTCATAGCTCGTATGTTTTCGAATATTCAGTACTCTTTCGTCGTCAAAAATCAAGTACTGACCTTTGATTCCGGCAAGTCTTCCGTGAATAATCGGAGTTTTATCAAAGCTAACACTTTTCACCTTCAAGGGATACTTTTCAACGGGGTAATTCAATGAAATAATCGTGTCATTCATACTTACAAAATCACGCATATCGAAAGGTAGCAAATCTTCCACTCTCCCTTTTTCATCCAGAAGATCCAATTCGTGATTGATCTCATTTTTGAGCATGCGCTGCCAGTTTGTTTTATCCGTCATATACGACTTCAAAGCAACTTCAATAATTCCGGCTTCATACCGATTTGTGGTTTCCGCAAGGATAATTGCCCGTGAAGCTCCCTGATCAATCCAGCGGGTCATGGTTTGTTCTGCGCGTGTAACACCAACTTTTATGCTGTCCGAAGCTGCCAGGTAAACGATATGCGGCTGATTGTGGTGCATGTGTTCCCAATCGATATCCCTGCCTTCACCCAAATGAGCCCTGCACAATTCCGGACTGATGATACAAGGTGAAGCTTGGGGTGCGGATTGAAAACAAGGAAAACAAAAGCCTTGTCCGAATGAATTTTTGGTTTGTTTTCCGCAATTGGAACAAATGATCTTTCCGGTCCAGTTTAACGCAATCTCCTTGCCAATCAGATCATTCATCCGAATCCGGGGTTCATTGTTCAATATAAGCTGGTATTGAATGGGCTCCTCAAATGAAACACGCATTTTATCTAATAATCCTTTCATTTTCTTTTTAGATTTTAGGTCCCGATAGTTATCGGGATCAGGATATTAAGATTTTAAGACTTGTATTTAGTCATAAGTCTTAATCTTGTATACTTTCCAATTCCTCTGTAGCTTCCATCCACAGATCCGAATAATAATCCAATTTTGATTTCATTTCTTCAAAAGCTTTCAGGACCGGAGCAGTTTTGGCAGAATCCGTAAAATCCATTGTAGCTAGCTGATCTTCCAGCACCTTCACTTCCTTTTCCAATTCCTGAACACGTTCTTCGTGTTGCCTTACTTTATTCTGGAGCTGATTCTTCTTACGTTTATTTTCTTTCCGTTCCTCCTGAGATTGATTTTTCTGTGGCTCCGTCACCACTTCTTTTTGAACCGCTTTGTTTTCAGTCTTTTTAGTTGGGCTATCGGAAGACAATTTACGCTGTAGGTATTCATATACCCCAAAATGATGAATCTTCAGAGTTTGATCCTCAATGTCCCAAATACGATTCGTTAAACCATCCAGGAATTCACGGTCGTGAGATACAATTAAAAAAGTTCCTTCGTACTGCAACAAAGCCCGTTTCAAAACCTGCTTGCTTTGAATATCCAAGTGATTCGTAGGCTCATCCAGGATCAACACATTCGAAGGGCTTAAAAGCAACTGGCAGAGAGCCAAACGAGTTCGTTCTCCCCCAGAAAGAACCCCTACTTTCTTATCCACATCTTCACCAGAGAATAAAAACGCCCCTAAAATAGAACGCAGATCTTTTCGCACTTCCCCGGAAGCAACCAAATCCACAGTTTCATAAACACTCAAATTCTTATTCAAACGCTCAGCCTGATCCTGGGCAAAATAGGTGATCTTCACATTATGCCCGTATTCTACCTTCCCTTCAAAATCGATTTCTTTTGTAAGACATTTAAATAAAGTAGACTTACCTACTCCATTCGGGCCCAAAAGTGCAATTTTCTCTCCTCTTCCAACCGTAATGGAAATATCTTTAAACAAAGTTCTTGGTCCGTAACTTTTGCCCAAATGCTCCATTTCGAGCACCCATTTTCCGGGTTGAACATTTAAGGGGAAGAAAATATTCATTCGTGCAACTGCGTCACTCTCAATTTCGATTCGCTCCGTACGATCCAGTTTTTTGATCAAGGATTGTGCAAATGCTGCTTTGTTCTTTTTTGCCCGGAATTTATCAATCAATTCCTGCGTTTGCTTGATCTCTTTATCTTGTTGCTTTTTTGCATCTGTTAGCCGTTCCAACTCTTCCGCTCTCAATTCTTTGTATTTCGAATAAGCGTAAGGAAAATCCAAAATCTTCCCGAAGGAAATCTCCCAGGTTCTATTGGTGACGTTATCCAAGAACAATCTGTCGTGGGAAATAACGATCACCGCCCCATCAAATTTTGTCAGGTAATTTTCTAACCATTGAATCGAAACAATGTCCAGGTGATTGGTTGGCTCATCCAAAAGAAGCAAGTTCGGACGATTCACTAATATTTTAGCTAATTCTGCTCTCATTTTCCATCCACCTGAAAACGAGTTCAATGGTTTTTCAAAATCATCCTTGTGAAAACCAAGTCCGTCCAATACGGATGCGATTTTCTCTTCCCATTGGAATCCATCGTGAATATTGAACAGATCATTGGTCGCATTTAAATCGTTCAGCAACTCAAGATACGATTCGGATTCATAATCTTCCCGCGTGGTCAATTGCTGATTGATCTCTTCAATATGTTTTCTCAAATGGTTTAACTGATCATTGGAAAAAAACAGGTAATCGAAAACACTTTGCTTAGTATCAATAACGATATCCTGAGTTAAAAAACCTACTTCCAACCCTTTTTGTCGATGAATCTGACCGTCAGTTGCCTTTTCGGTTTGAGCAATTAATCTCAAAAGTGTGGATTTTCCGGCACCATTTTTACCGACTAAACCAATTCGATCTCCCTGATTAACCTGGGCAGAACAATCCTCAAACAAATAACCCTGTGGGAAATGCACTCCCAATTTTTCCAAAACAAGCATGTGCAAAGGTAGGCAAAGTCTTAGAAAGTTAGAAGGGAAAAGGTAAAACCGGGTGAATGAAAAGTTGGGGCGTAAATTTTCACACCCCTCCTTTTCTAAAGAACAAACGATGCCAGTTTTTTTCTTACAATCTGATCCGGACCAATGTAATCCATTTTAATATTTACAATAGTTCCGGGTCTTCCCTGTTTCAATAACCGTGTTGCTTCATCCGAAAGGTGGTTTCCTTTTCCTTTTTCAGGTTTTGGAGCCGTATTTAAGCTCAATTCCCAGTTTAAAATCGTGAACTTAGCATCCAGCGGACTATTTTTATAGCGTGAAAACAAATTCTTCTCCAAAGGAGAAATTTTCCCTCCTTCCTCTACAGCCCCGAAGAAAAAATCCGGATTTGGCAATATCATCACCCGGAAAGAATAGGTTCCCAACTTCACTTTCTTTTTCGATACTGAATTCATTCCATATATGTCTATTGATGCCGTTTTACCACTTGTTGTTACTCTTGCAATCTGCTTGTTAGGATCTCCCGATTGTTTTAGGTTTACTCCTATCCCGTTCAAAACTGTTTGATCATACCCCGATGCAACGCCTTCAACCACATTGTCGTAACCTTTATACAACACATTCAGTTTTGGTAATGAAACAGTTCCCTGCGGCCGCATAATTTTAATGGTATGTGACCAATTTTCTGTTTTCACTAAACCTGATTTGTTCTTGATCGAAACAGTTCCGCTTAAAACCATATCACCGCCTGAACCAACTTTCGTTTTAATCGTTCCCTTCCCACCGGTTCCAAGAAAAGAGTTTCCGTTATAAGTAATTGTTGGCTGGTTGTCCGAATCAAAAGCCGCCATCATTACATTTAGCTCCACTTCATCTCCACTGTTTGCGATTTCAGGTCCATAGGCCAATCCCACAATTTTATTAAAGGAATACTCTCCGGTAGAGACTTTTGATTTCAAATGTGCCAGAGCCAGAGAACGTGCGGAAAGAATATCTTGTTGCATGGAAGACAGGGAAGCCAAAGCTGCAACAAGCGGAGCGTGATCAAATGTCTGTCCGATCCAATGAACTCCTTCAATATCATTTTGCGTAACACACTCTTGTTTGGTTAAATTCATGTAAATGGACGAAAGAATCTCTTCATCGTCCCGCAAGTTTATTTTGGAAGATCGAAGCATATTATTGACCTGTTTTCTTAAATCTTTCGAGTCTTTAAAACTATTGATTGCTTTAGGTTTAATGGAATATGATTTTTTCCCATCCTTGTAAGTGGCCACTGTTCGGATCAGTTCCGAACGGAATTCGTTGTAATCATCCCAAATCATTTTCCCTTTTCCCGTGGGATTTTTAATATCATCGCCAACCAGAATGTACATTGGAATATCGTACTGATCTTTCGCCTGAACAGCCATTAAATTCATTCTTGCAGGTCTGCAATCCTTTCCCCTTTCCCACATGATTGTTTCTTTGTCGTCCGGTTGTATTGAAGTGATCTCTTCTCCTGATTCCCTTAACAGTTCTAATTTTACACGATCAATTTCCTGGATCAAACCAGCTGAAAGTTCATCTACCCGGTTCATTTGTTTCATAACTTTTTTCAGTTTTTGAAGTTTGCGGGCATTTTCCTTTCCATGGGTTGAGGCAATTTCGTCGGAAATATCAGAAATGAACTCCGAACCTCTGTCCACTTGCATACTGTTTGATTTCTGAGTATTTTCCTCAATCGCAACAAAAGCGTCCAGGATGGTTTTCGATACGTTTAATGCCAAAAGTGCGGTCAGTACCAGATACATCATTCCGATCATCTTTTGTCTCGGGGTTTCTTTTCCTCCAGCCATGATTTCAATTTTTAAGGTTTATACTAATCGAATGTCATTTATTCAATTAGTAACATGGAGGTAAAAAAAATGTCCGCTAGGGCGGACACTGTTAACTATTAAAAATTCCAGACATCCTGTTCAAAAGTCCGGATGCTTTCAATGATATCTGCGGACTCCTGCAGTGCATCTACTCCCGTTCGGTAACTATCGATCGATCTGTCAAACACATTGCTTTCCTTATAAACGGTACTGGAGAATCTTCGTTTCCAAAATAAATCATCGTAACTCATCCATTGTGCATCATTTTTCTCATTGTAGACGTAATAATTTGTGAGGAAATATCTCAAATGAGGAAAATAAACCCAGAATTTGGTTTCCAGCCCCGATATCATCTTTTGTCCATTCGGAGCTGTCTCTTCTTTTAAAACTACCGGAGCAATCCCCATAATTCGTACATCCATCACCGAGCGTTCTTTATCAAAAAACCAATCTTCCTTGATCAGATACTTTACAATATGCTCTGAATCGATCCAGGCAGTATCTCTGTCAGCATAAACATATTCTTCCACCCCATTTACCCATCTGGTAGAATCCCGTCCGTCATACGTAGAAATCACAACATCTGTTGCAGGACCTAACTTTCCCAAATAGTAGAATACTTCATTCCGGAACACGGAGTCATTGCAATAATTGCCGCCGGCTTTAGACACAATAGGATACTTAAACTGGTCTCCGTCCAGTACATCAAACTGGTAAGGATTATAAGGTGAGAAAATCTTCAAATCCCCTTGTATAATATGATGTCTCATGATCGTCCATAAAGACCAGCAATTCGTGTTTCTTACATATTGTCCGGAAGGAGTATGATGGTCAAATGGATAATATAAAGGATGATTGATCTTTTCGCGTAGATCGATTTCCCTCCAAACACGTTTACTCCAAACAACATCTGCCTCGCGAACATATTCATAAGGAATAGTTCTTTTGGTA
Organism: uncultured Flavobacteriales bacterium; assembly: GCA_946886545.1. Next base: position 7,699 of record CAMPIU010000002.1, read on the forward strand.
AGAACATGCTCCTTTATGTAGGGGTAATCCAAAATCGGAGTTGAGGAAATAAAGTCGGTAGATTCGCATTGTGCATTCAAATCACAGCTTGCCGCAAGAACGAAGATAAAGGTATATTTTTTCATGGCTTTGGGTTTTCCTGATAGCGCGAAAAACAGCCATTCGTTACACTTGACAACCAGTTAGTTATCAACAAAAACCCCGTCTCAGCAAAGCCAAGACGGGGTTTCATTATTTTTTGATTCAATTAGAAGTTCCAAACATCGTGTTCGAAATTTCTAATCTCTTCTGTAATTTTCTCAGATTCCATTAGTGCATCCACACCGGTTTTATAACTGTCAATCTCACGATCGAACACGTTACTTTCACGGTATATAGAACTAGTGAAGCGACGTTGCCAGAACAAATCATCAAAGCTTTGCCACTGTGCATCATTCTTTTCGTTATACACAAAGTAATTCGCCAGAATGTAACGGCAATGCGGGAAGTACAACCAAAATTTCTCATCCATTCCGGTAATATTTTTACCACCTGTAGGAGAAACTTCTTCTCTGTACACAACCGGTGCAATTCCAAGAATACGTACATCCAATACAGATCTTTCCTTATCAAAGAACCAATCTTCTTTAATGCGGTACTGAACAATTTGTTCAGAATCGATCCACATCGTATCAGCTGGTGGATATTTGAAAGTAATTGTTCCGTCAGGAAGCGTGATTTCAATTGGGTCTCCAAATTCATTTGTCAATGGAACATCGCTTTGAGCACCTAATTTTCCTAAATAATAGAATATTTTGTCACGGAATAAAGAATCAGTATAATAATTCTTACCCGCTTCAGGTACGATAGGATATTTGAACTGATCTCCGTCTAACATATCATATTGATACGGGTTATAAGGGGAAAATACTTTCAAATCTCCATTAATGATATGGTGACGCAAAATTGTCCACAATGACCAACGGCTAGTATTTCTTACATACTGACCAGATGGCGTGTGATAATCAAACGGTAAATAAATCGGGTGATTCATTTTTTCACGCATATCAATCATGCGCCAAACACGATGACTCCAGACTACATCAGCTTCCCGAACAAACTCATACGGAATCATTCTTTTGGTAGGTATATGTTCTGTCATATACACCCCATCAATTACATCCGCTTGAGGAACATTCACCGGTCCACCATTGATCTCTTGCGCGTTCGTTAATAACGAACCGGCGATCAAGGTACTTAATAGAACTAAACGTTTCATGATTGACACTCTATTATTTGTTATTTATTAAATGGTAAACACACCACTTTTCTTACGTAGGATTCCGTCCGGCCCTTTAACTTGCGTCATAAAGCTGATCGTTGATCCTGGTTTTGCTTGTCTCATTAAGCTGATTCCATCTGCGTTCAACTGGTTTCCAGTTCCTTTAGCAGGACGTGGAGCACCGGCAACGTTTAATTCCCAAGATTGAACTGTAAATTCAGCTTTCAAAGGACTATCAGAGTAACGGGCAAACAAACGTGTTTCTGCTTTTGAAGCTTTACCACCGTCTTCAACTGCTCCGAAGAATAATGATGGAGGAGGTAAGTTCATCACGCGGAATGTAAATGTTCCTAAAGAAACCGTTTTATTTGTCACAGAGTTTTTACCAGAGATTGAAATAGTTGCTGTTCTTCCAGCACCACTCACACGACCGATATAACCGTTTCCTGATTTTGTTAAAGACACCCCATTACCGTTCAGGATTGTCTGGTCGTAACCTGAAGCAACACCCTCAACAATATTGTTGTATCCTTTGTACAATACATTCAATTCAGGAAGAGAAACTGTTCCTTGTGGCTTCATAATTTTAATCGTATGAGTCCATTTCTCAGTTTTCTTAACTCCAGATTTGTTTTTGATCGATACAGTACCACTTAACACCATCTCAGCACCTCCGGCAACTTTCGTTTTCAATGTACCTTGACCTCCTTCAATTGTGATTGCTCCGGGTCCGGTAACTTCCGGTTGATTATCCGAGTCAAATGCCGCCATCATAACTTTCAACTCCACTTCATCACCTGTATTAGCAATTGCAGGACCATAAGCCAAAGGCATGATCTTGTTGAATGAATACTCACCAGTAGAAACTTTAGATTTCAAGTGAGCAAGCGCATAAGCACGGGCAGATAAAATATCCTGTTGTAAAGAAGTTAAGGATGCAACTGCAGCAACCAACGGAGAATGATCAAATGTAGCTCCGATCCAGTGGATACCCTCCATGTCGTGAACTTTCACTCGCTCAGGCTTTGTCAGGTTAATGTACAAGTCAGTTAAAGCTTGATCATCATCCATGTGATTCACTTTGCTTTTCTTTACCATATCCGATACCTGTTTCACCAAATCAGCATTATTTTTGAAAGTGTTGATTGATTTTGGATCGATCGAATAAGCATTACCACCTTCTTTGTAAGAACCCACGGTTTTCACTAAATCAGATCGGAATTTGATAAAATCTTCCCATAACTGTTTTCCTTTTCCAGTAGGTGTTTTAATATCTTCTCCTACGATTTCGTGCATCGGAATATCGTATTGATCTTTAGCCTGAACAGCCATTAGGTTCATACGAATCGGTTTACAGTTAGCACCTTTTTCCCAAAGAATGGTGTTTTCATCATCCTTTTTGTACTCCTTTACCGCTTCACCGGATTTTTCTAAGATTTCCAATTTGATCTCATCAATATTTTTAAGCAATTTGTCAGATAATTTATTGACATCATCCATTTGCTTTAAAATCTTCTGCAATTTTTCTCTCTTAGCGGCATTCTCAGCATTTTTTGGAGTTGTATTTAATTCACTATTCACGTCTTTTGTGAATCCTTCTCCACGCTCAAATTGAGCGATATTTGCCTTTTGTATATTTTCTTCAATTGCGACAAAAGCATCCAGAATCTGTTTTGATACGTTCAACGCCAAGAGCGCCGTCAATACCAAATACATCATCCCGATCATCTTCTGTCTTGGGGTTTCTTTTCCACCTGCCATGACTTCTAAATTTTATTGGTTTACTTGTTAGTAATATTCAATTTTAATAAAGTAACTATCGATTAAATAATTAATCTCTAGAAATTGTCATAGCTTTTAGCATGTTACCATAAACTGCATTCAAGTCAGTTAAGTTTTTAGACAACATTGCCATATTCTCTTTGTATAAACGAGTATCCTCAGCTGAATCAGATAAGTTCTTCATCATTTCAGTTACTTGACCCTGGAATTTCTCAGTAGCTTCCAAATGAGCAGAAGAACCTTTCAATTGTAATTCATAAACGTTGTTTAATGCTGCCAAGTTTTTAGAAACTTTTTGCATTTGCTCACCGAATGATTCACCTTCCTGAGTATTTGAAGTCATTCCTGAAATAGAAACAGACGCTCTTTCGTAAGCTTCAGATAAAGAAGATACTTTATCAGATGCTGCCTGTAATGAAGAAACATAAGAGTCAGTTGCCGCTGCTGCAGATGTTACACCTTTCAATTGAGAAGCATTCTCACCCAATTGACGCATTCCATCGCCTAAACGCTCTAATAATTGACCGTCAATTTTCGCTTCCTCTAACATTTTGTCTAAGTGCTCAGTAATCCCGGTTCCACCAGCATTTCTTCCTCTTCCTCCTGCCGCAGGTAGAGCATCGTGATCTAAATCATCACTGTGTGCAAAAGCTAATTCAGGATAAACAAGCTCCCAATTCGGATCTTCATGAATCGGTTCAAATGCCGAGAAGATAAAGATCACAGCCTCAGTAGACAGACCGATTACAAGCATCGGACCAGCTCCCGGCCAGTGCATAATTTTAAATAAGGCTCCAACGATTACGACTGCCGCACCGAAACCGTATAATTTCGCCATAAACTTTTTCCATCCTTTACTTCCTGGTTTCATAGTTTTCTTTGTTTTTTAGGTTTAACCAAATTTATTGTTTTGTAATTGTTTGTTTATTCCTAGCGAAGTTGGATATCGCTACGAATTTCTTCGCCACCCTCTTTAGAGAAATCACGTCCACCGCGACCTAAGTGTGTTGCCACATTTCGGAACCCGACGTACGATTTAGCCGTATCTTGATACTCGTAAGTACGAGTTGATGTTTGCAAATAATAACCTACATCTTTCCAAGAACCACCGCGGATAACTTTACGTTTCATTGCAGGCGGATCCCAGTCCATTGCATCATATCTGTATTCAGTATTCAAATCATGAGAGAATTCATACATTGCCTCATCGTAAGCTGTTTCACACCATTCAGAAACGTTACCTGCCATACAATAAAGTCCCCATCCGTTCGGATTGTAGGAGTATGCTTTCACAGTATGGAAACCACCATCCTCAAAGTAACGCCCTCTCATAGGTTTAAAGTTACCTAAGAAACATCCGCTTTGGTTACGAATATATGGTCCACCCCATGGATATGGTGAGTTATTCAAATCACCACGAGCTGCTCTTTCCCATTCTGCTTCAGTTGGCAAACGGAAATCATTCACGAATAAATCTCCCATTGCCTGCAACCAGCTGTTTAACAATTGAGTTCTCCAGATTGAAAAAGCTTTTGCCTGTACCCAGGTAATACCGATAACAGGATAGTTATCGTATGCCGGATGCCAGAAGTACATGTTTGTCATTGGATCATGGAATGCATAAGTAAAATCACGAACCCAAACTAATGTATCAGGGTACACGTTAATCTCTTCATCAATGATAAATCGCTGACGGTTCTCATGACCTCGAAGACCTGTACTTTGACCTTTTTTATTGAAGTAACTCAAATCCTTATCCAAACCTTGAGGTTCTTCTGTAAACGGATGTGGAGGTGTATTCAAATCACGGTGTTCCGGACTGATCTCATTACCTTCTTTATCCATACCGTTATGAACGATTTCAATTCGACCTCTTTTGGCAGCTTCTCTTAAATCGATCCAATAGTACTTGAAATTCAATTTTCTGGTATCTATCTCACGACGCTTGTAGAAACGCTCAGGTTGCGGATAGTACATATCTGCTAACAATGGCATTAAATCCGGATCATCATAAGAAAATTTACGATCCCAGTCCAGTGAAAACTGTGCACGATTCACATCACGATCAGAAGGTTCGAATTCAATCATCTCCAATGCGCCTTCATCAAAATACATATCTGTATAATTGATGTAACGGGATGCTTCTTCATCTTCTTCCAATCCGCTATAAATACGTTCACGAGCCATGGAGTCTCTAACCCACTCCACGAATTGACGATACTCGTTATTCGTGATTTCAGTTTGGTCAATATAAAACGCCTGAACAGACACAGTCTTTGCACGAGTTTGGTGCAAGAACGGAACATCCTGGTCATTTTCCCCCATGATATAGGATCCTGATGGAATATAAACCATTCCAAGAGGAATTTCAGGTTGATAGACTCTACGACCTAATGAACCCGTCAAATGGCCACTACGTGAGCTACAAGAGGCAATGAAGGCCCCAATTAAACCGATAAACAACAGTTTTTTCATTCTAGTTCAATTTTACAGTTCCGGATTTATCGTTAACATTCTACAGGATCAATTTTGCGATATAACGGAATCGAATAAAAAATGGTTACAAAGATTTGTAATTTTTTTTTGATTTTACAACCATTTTGGATGATGTGCCTTCGTAATTGGTATAATAGGAATATAACAAAACTTAAGCGCAATCTCATGTGTACCGTTGGAAATACTTGACACTCTTCCAATTGAAATGTCATACGAATATCCTACCCACATAAATACTCTGCCTTTACCGTTAGCCAATGTTTTGTTTATTGGTCTGTATCCTAACAACACGGAAATAGACTCACTATTTCTAAAACCTAAACCACCATAAAGGAATCCTTGATAAATATATCGTGCATTCAAATTCCCTGAATACTTCAACAAATCCGTTTGTAAATTCCCTTGAATATCCAAATCACCAGGTCCCAATGCTCTAAAAGTATAACCTCCCATTACATAGTAGTGACGAGCTAAATCATAAGGAACAGTACCCGTACCACCTGTTAAAGGAGGAACAGAACTTGTCAGATTCAAAGCTGAGGCTTGTAAATGGCTTGATGATAAACCGGCATACCAATCCTGAGCACGGTAGTATAAACCAAAATTCAAATCGAAAGTAATTGCTGAACTGGCACCAGGGAAAGTAGGGTCAATTTGTGTTTGAGGCCCAACCCAAGTCGGACTCATACCAAAATTCACCATTCCAACACCCAATCCGACACCAAGTCTTCCATTACCCAACTGAATATGATGCGAATAATTCAACATCACATTATTTTGTCTGTTAAAACCGATTGCATCATGTGTGAAATTCAAGCCGAAACCACCGGTCCACTTACCAAAGCTTTCCATGTTTACTTCAGCATTAAAAACTACGGAGTTTGGTGCTCCATTCACTTTATCCCATTGATTGCGATAAATTAAATTTCCACACAACCCTTCTTCTATACCAGTCGCACCCGGGTTAATGGCGAATTTATTGTAAATAAAATGTGTCAATGCAATATCTTGCTGAGCAGAAGCTCCGAAAGAACATAACACAAACGCTGATAAAATACGTAACGTTTTATTCATATTAAAGGGTCCTAATTTGGTTTTAACATGCTTGGCTTTAACAAATTTTAGCCAATTGGCGACTAAAATAAGTATTTTTTAGAACAAACAAAATTTTTTAGTGCAATCAATTCATCTTTTCCACAATGAAATGTTGAAGAGATAAATATTTAACACAAACTCTTGTTACGAAACAGTAGAGAAAAGGTTACCCTAGTTTCTGATATGTTTTCCACCAAAGATTAGGTATGTCACCATTTAATGCGTTGCTGTACTGGGATTTATCACACGGAACCATGTGATGTCTTTCATACTTTACCCCTTCTTTCGGGGGATACGGAACTTCCATCCACCAGCGTTCAGAACGGTTACTCCGATAAAAAATAATATCGTGATTTATTTCATCCAGAAAAACGGTAAACTTAGTATATTCCTTTTTTGAACCGATTGGAAAGTCTCCTACGCGTTGGGAATATCCATCCACAAAATACCAAATAATTTGAGCAACTTCAGCATGGGCGCTTTCCGCAATATCTCCGGGCAATAAATTAAACAAGCCAATCGAAGTCAATTTATCCGAAATCCCTGCATATTTTGCAATTTGACAAATATCCTGATTGTCCAAACCATTCGGCTGAGAGAAATATTTCCCTTTAAAATCGGATGCCTTGATGGATTGTAAGTCAATACTCAGTAAATCCGTATTCCGAAGCAGGGGTTCTGCAATTCTGAAATCTCCTTTAAACTCACCTAAACGGACTGCATCAAAGAACAATTTTTCAAATAAGTCGATTTCTGAAGCCTTTACAAGAGGGGTTTGATATCCTATCACCGACAAATTAAAGAGATAACAAGGTCTGTGCATCAGCAATTTGCTAACATAAGCATCTTTGCCAATGGGAAGTTCCGGATCCCCCAAATCCAGCTTGGAGTCGATATTCAATACATTAATGAGCTGTTCCAATTCTTCATATCCCTGGTACATCGCATAGGTCAAATCCTGGGAACCGCCGATTACAATAGGAACAACAGATTTTTTGACCAATTCAGCAACTACTTGTCTCAATGCGAAATAAGTATCTTCCACCCTTTCTCCCGGCATCAGATTTCCTAAATCATACATTTTAAAGTTCCAATTGCTTCCGGGAAAGTAGTTGTTGAGATGATCTCTGAAACGATCGTCCGTTTGTCCGTGTAAGGATGGTTCGCCGTTTCTGAATTCAGGAACATAAATTAAAGCAAGACCGGCTTTATCTATTTCAGGAAAGCCCGACTCATCATTTCGGACAATAAACTCGCCCAGAGATTCCAAAGCCGGGTTTTCATTTGCACTAAGCGGACTGAAATAAATAGATATATCCTTCATTCTAAAAATGTCTTTCGACAAAAATAAGCGAACGGACTATCTCAAAGACGGAATTTTCAATTAAGAATAAAGAGTCGAAAGTTAATAACTTAGAGAATTGAAAATGGAGAATGTAAAAATTGAAAAGATAGAATAGTTCAAAACCTTTTTAATTCTCCATTTTCAATTAATATCACTTCTTCTTCGCCGCAGGCTTTTTAGCCGGAGTTTTCTTTGCAGGGGCTTTTTTAGCTGCAGCTCTCCCACCCGGCTTCTTCTTAGGTGCATTCGCAGGGTCGTTCGCAATTGCCAGGCACTCCTCCAAAGTTAAAGTTGCAGCCTCCGTTCCTTTCGGAAGTTTGAAGTTGTCTTTTCCGATTTTAAGGTATGCTCCGTATCGGCCATTCAGTAACTGAACATCTTCTCTTCCAGGAAAATCCTTGATCAATCGATTTGCTTCAACTTCCCGTTTCTCCTGAATCAATTCGATTGCACGTTCCAAAGTAACCGTCATCGGATCATCTTCTTTTTTCAGGGAAACAAATAGTTTTCCGATTTGAACATAGGGCCCGAACCGACCTGCATTTGCTTTTACTTCCTGACCTTCAAACTCGCCTACCAACCTGGGTAATTTGAATAATTCAAGCGCTTCCCCCAAAGTGATTGTATGAATGGATTGATTTCCAAGAAGTGAAGCAAAACGCGGTTTATCACCATCTTCTTTTTCGTCTCCGATTTGGATCATTGGTCCGAAACGGCCAATCCGTGCAATTACTTTTTTATTGGAAGCAGGATCGATTCCCAATTCACGCTCACCGGTAGCGCGATCTGAATGTTCCAGTGTATTTTCTACCGTGCTATGAAAAGGCTTGTAGAATGATGACAACATGTCTGTCCATTCCATTTTTCCACGGGCGATCTCATCAAATTGTTCTTCTACTTCAGCTGTGAAATGATAATCCATGATTCCGCCAAAATGATCCACCAGGAAGTCAGTTACAACCATTCCAATATCTGTCGGGAATAATTTATTTTTTTCCTTACCAGTTATTTCCTTCTTCGTTTGTTTCTCAATTGCAGAACCTTTCAATTCCAAAACCTGGTAAGCACGCTCTTCTCCTTCTCTTTCCTGTTTCTCCACGTATCCACGTTTTTGGATCGTAGAAATAGTTGGAGCATAAGTTGAAGGACGGCCAATTCCCAGTTCTTCTAATTTCTTCACCAATGAAGCTTCCACATAACGGGCTGAAGGCCTTGTGAATCGCTGGGTAGCGCGAATAAAATCGCGATCTAACATCTCACCTACCTGAACTGCAGGAAGCAAGCCTTCAGTTTCATTCTCATTATCTTCGTCATCCAGATTAGTCTCCAGATAAACTTTCAGGAAACCGTCAAATTTGATAACTTCTCCTTTTGCCTGGAAAATCTCCGGAAGTTTTTGATTCCCAATTGAGATTGTAGTTCTTTCCAATTCCGCATGACTCATTTGAGAAGCAATCGAACGTTTCCAGATCAAATCGTATAATCTTACCTCATCTCTTTCACCGCTGCTCAAAGCATGCATTGCAAAATTCGTAGGGCGGATGGCTTCGTGGGCCTCCTGTGCATTTGAACTTTTATTGGTGTATTTTGACGGATGCGAATATTCTTTGCCATAAGCTGAAAGGATTTCATTTTTCGCTCCTTCCATTGCAGTTTCCGATAAATTCACGGAATCCGTACGCATATATGTAATGTGTCCCGCTTCGTACAATTTCTGTGCAACCTGCATAGTTCTGGAAACGGAGAATCCCAATTTCAACGATGCCTCCTGCTGCAAAGTAGAAGTTGTAAAAGGAGATGCTGGAGTTTTTTTAGCCGGTTTTTGCTGAACATCCAACACATTGAAATCAACATTCGCGCAGTTTTCCAAAAAAGAATTCACTTCCGTGTCGGTTCCGAAATGTTTGGACACCTCTGCTTTAATCCGTTCTTTTCCTTTTAAAAACTCACCCGTAACACGGAAATAACTTTCTGCATTAAATTGCTGGATTTCTTTTTCCCGTTCAACGATCAATCGAACTGCAACAGATTGTACACGACCGGCTGAAAGGCTTGGTCTTACTTTTTTCCATAGAACAGGAGAAAGTTCGAAACCTACCAAACGATCCAATACACGTCTTGCCTGCTGGGCATCTACTAATGGCTTATTGATTTGACGCGGATTTTCAATTGCTTTTAAAATTGCGCCTTTTGTAATTTCATTAAAAGTGATTCGTTTCGTGTCTTTTTTAGCTAAGCCCAAAGTCTCATATAAATGCCAGGAAATAGCTTCTCCCTCACGGTCCTCATCGGTAGCGAGCCAAACCACATCTGATTCTTTCGCTAATTTCTTCAATTCCGCAACCAATGCTTTTTTGTCGGAACTGACTTCGTATTCGGGAGCAAAGTTGTTCTCCACATCAATTGCCAATCCTTTCGAAGCCAAATCGCGCACGTGTCCAAAACTTGATTTTACAGTAAAGTCTTTTCCCAGGTATCCTTCAATGGTTTTTGCCTTTGCAGGTGACTCAACTATTACTAAATTCTTACTCATGCTAACTAAAATTTGCGGATCGAAACGATTCGAATCGGTGCAAATATAAACGGTTTTAAAAACAAAAAACAAGATAATAAGCTTTGAAAAAATCGGGAGCTCTTATTAAACTATAGTTTATCTTTTTTGAAAGCCCAAAAAAAAGATCCTTCTTTTCGAAAAAATTAACACAGATCACATCATGACATTTTGACATGTCTACCATAAGAACTATTTTTGCACTCTTAAAATTCAAGCATGTTAGAGAATCACGGTTTAAATAAAGTTATTGACGAGAGCAGACAAGGAGAAGCAATCATTTTGGAAGGTGGAACCGGCTCCAAAAAGCTTTATGTAGAAAGTTATGGTTGTCAGATGAATTTCAGTGACAGTGAAGTTGTTGCTTCAATTATGACGAAAGAAGGTTATACCACTACTCGAAACATTGATGAGGCGGATGTTGTTCTGATTAATACTTGTTCCATCAGAGAAAATGCCGAAACACGTGTTCGCAACCGCTTGACAGAATTCAAAAAACGCAAAGCCGACCAACCGAACTTGGTGGTTGGAATTTTAGGCTGTATGGCCGAACGCTTGAAACAAGCCCTTCTGGAAGAAGAACAACTGGTTGATTTGGTAGCCGGTCCGGATGCTTATCGCGATCTGCCTAATTTAATAGATGAAGTCGGAACTGGTCAGCGTGCTGTAAACGTATTGCTTTCCCGTGAAGAAACGTATGCAGACATTTCTCCGGTGAGAATGGACCAAGGCGGAGTAAGTGCCTTTGTTACTATCACACGTGGTTGTGACAACATGTGTTCTTTCTGTGTTGTTCCGTTTACAAGAGGAAGGGAACGCTCCAGAGATCCGCTCACAATCGTTCAGGAATGTAAAGATTTGTTTGAAAACGGTTACCGTGAAGTCACTTTATTAGGACAAAATGTAGACAGTTACCGTTGGAATATGAGCAGCAAAGGAATTATTAAGGATGAAACCATTCCGACTACAAACTTTGCTCAATTAATGGCTTTGGTTGCAGAGATCCATCCTGATCTGCGAATTCGTTTTTCCACCTCTCACCCGAAAGATATGACTGATGATGTATTGGAAACGATGGCGAAATACGAAAATATTTGTCCCTACATCCATTTACCTGTTCAATCCGGAAATTCAAATGTATTGGAGCGCATGAACCGCGGATATTCCCGTGAGTGGTACCTGGATCGCATTGCGGCAATTAAACGCATCATCCCGGATTGTGCGATTTCAACAGATATTATTACCGGTTTTTGCGGAGAAACGGAAGAAGAACACCAGGAAACAATTTCTTTAATGAAGGAAGTTGCTTACGACTTTGCTTATATGTTTAAATATTCCGAAAGGCCGAAAACATTGGCTGAACGTAAATTTGAAGATGATATTCCCGAAGATGTGAAAGGAAGACGCCTGGAAGAAATTATTGCCCTGCAATTGGAAAACTCAGCTGCATCCCATAAAAACCAGATAGGAAAAATCGCTAAAGTATTGGTGGAAGGACCTTCAAAACGATCTGCAGAACATTTTTGCGGTAGGGACGGCAGAAATTCAATGGTTGTATTCCCTAAAGGAACTGCAAAGAAAGGTGAATACGTATTGGTAAAAATCACAGATTCTACTTCTGCAACATTGATCGGTGAATTGGTAAATCACGTTAACTAGATTTAAACTCATGAGTAACACGTCACTTCAACAGATCAAACAACGGTTTGGGATCATTGGAAATGCTCCTCAACTGAATCGCGCTTTGGAAGTTGCTATGCAAGTGGCACCAACTGATATCTCGGTTCTCGTTACAGGTGAAAGCGGGACCGGTAAAGAAATTATCCCGCAGGTCATTCACCAGTTAAGCACACGCAAGCACAATGAATACATTGCTGTTAACTGCGGTGCAATTCCGGAAGGAACGATTGACTCCGAGTTATTTGGCCACGAAAAAGGATCGTTTACCGGAGCAACCGGAAGCAGGCAGGGTTATTTTGAAGTTGCTGACGGGGGAACAATTTTCCTTGATGAAGTTGCCGAATTACCTATGCAGACACAAGTTCGTTTACTACGTGTACTGGAAACCGGCGAGTTTATACGCGTGGGTTCTTCCAAGGTGATCAAAACGAATGTGCGCGTCGTTGCTGCCACCAATGAAAATATGCACCGCGCAATCCAATCAGGGAAATTCCGGGAAGATCTGTTGTACAGATTAAGTACCGTTCCGATTCCCCTGCCTCCTTTGCGCCAGCGACAAGAAGATATTTATTTGCTCTTCAGAAAGTTTGCAAGTGATTTTGCTGAAAAATATCGCATGCCGGCTGTGAAATTAACGGGAGATGCTGTTGAACTACTGAATGCCTATCATTGGCCGGGGAATATCCGCCAATTGAAAAACCTGGTGGAGCAAATCTCGGTGATTGAGCAGGAACGCGATATTGACGGACCACGCTTACAATCTTATTTACCACAAGCGGAAGAACTTTTCCCTGCAGTGGTCGGAGCACAGGAAACCAAAATTGATGAGCGGGAATTGATGTATAAGTTCCTGTTCGACATGAAAAACGATTTGAACGAATTGAAAAAACTGGTTGTCGAATTATTGAACCACCAGGGAGATTTCAGTTTATCGAATGACCAGGCAGCCGTTGTGAACCGTTTGTATCACGATATTAATCTGGGTGAACAACGCATTTTACCTTCAGCTCCGGTTAAAACAGAAGCCGTAAAACCGGTGGTTTACGATTCCGACAACTACCGGGAACCCGATACAGAAGATTATGAAATCCACGAAGAAGTTGAGGAATCCTTGTCACTGGAAGACCGTGAAAAGGAATTGATTCAAAAAGCTTTAGACAAGCATCGCGGAAGACGAAAATACGCTGCGGAAGAATTGGGAATTTCGGAACGAACTTTGTATCGCAAGATTAAAGAATACGATATCCAGGGATGAAGCAACTAACTCTAATACTCATTTTACTTACCGGTTTAAGCAGCTGTTGGCCGAAAGCTTTTATGAATCCAATTGACAATTCCATGCCTGAGGAATGGAAGAAATTCTACATTACTCCTTTGGAATTGAGTGCTGCAACTGCTCCTTCCAACTATCCTGCAAACTTATCCGAAGCCATGCGAAGCGGCATTCAGAACAATACCCGTTTGAAGTTAGCTTCCGCCCTGGATGATGCCCAAGTAAAGATCAGTGGCATTGTTTCCGGGTACAACACTACTCCTATTGCCATTCAGCAAGGAGATTTAGCAGCGAAAAACCGTTTAACAGTTTCAGTTAATTTCACTATCATTACACCAACGAAAGGTTTGGAGAAAATGGAGTTTACAAGTTCCCGTTTTGCAGATTATGAATCCAGTGAGCAATTGGTAGACGTGGAGACCCGTTTATTGGAATCCATCAACCAGCAAGTAGTTCAGGACGTAGTAAATAAACTGTTATCCAATTGGTAATGCTGAATACAGAACAAATAGCCGAATTTATCCTGCATCCGGAGCTTATGCGCTCGGAAGATGTGGATGTATTGCGTGAATTGTCAGAAAAGCATCCGTATTCTTCGGTTTATTCACTCTTGTATTTGCAAGGAGTTTCCAGGTTTCAATCAGTTCATCTGGACGAGATCCTTCCAAAACAAGCCTACAAGTTATCAGACCGTTCACGCCTGTTTCATTTGTTGCATTCGGCATTTGAGTCTATCGCAGACTCGCAGTCGCCGCAGATTGAAGTTGAAGCATTGATTGAAAACAGTTCGGATACGGAAATTCAGCCGGAAGAGATACAAGCTATTGAAAACACCAAATTCCAGGATATTCCGGCTTCAGAAACTGTTGAGCCTGAAAAGGAAGAACTGGTAACAGAAGTCATTGAACCGGAAATAAGCATGGAAGAGCAGCCAGCAGCTGAACCTGAGACAATTGAAGAAATTTCCGAACCGGCAAATGAACCAAAAGAAAAAGACATTTTTGATTTTGAAACCGTTGCTGCGACTCTTGCCCAGGATTATCTGAGTAAGAATGAGAATGAACCGGCAGCAGATGAGAAACCTCACATTGAACCGCTTCCTTCTGTTCAACAAGCAGAAGAAAAACCGGAGGAAGAAATAGCTGCAACTCACCCCGATTCAAAACGTTCGTTTACAGGTTGGCTAAAAGCAGGTCAACACCACGAGTCCGGACCAAAAGCAGAGCTAAAACCAGAGGCGAGAAGCCTTCAGCAGGAGATCATAGACAAGTTCATCGAAAAGAGTCCAAGCATGCCGAAACCGAAGACAGAATTCTATTCTCCTTCCAAAAAAGCAAAAGAAAGTTTGGATGACGAACGGATTCCGGTTTCAGAGACTTTGGCTAAAATATATGCCGCACAGGGAAATTTTCCAAAAGCAATTCATGTTTATCATCAATTAAGTTTGGCGTTTCCAGAAAAAAAGAGTTTATTTGCACTCCAAATTGAAGAATTAAAGAAAAAAATTACCTCATAAAATGATAGCATTAATTTCCATTTTACTAGTATTAGCAAGCGTTTTATTAATCGTAGTTGTATTCGTACAGAACCCAAAAGGAGGAGGTTTATCTTCTGATTTTGGTGCTGCACAACAGCTTGGTGGTGTACAACGTACAAATGATTTCATCGAAAAAGCAACATGGACACTTGCCGGAGTAATCCTGGTAGCAAGTATCGCATTGACAGTTGTAATGAAACCGGCGAAAGCAAAGGAACAACCGAAAAAAGAACAACCTGGACAACAAGGGCCTGTTGGACAACAAGGAGGTACACAACCGAAAAGATAATCGGTCGATTATAAAAAGAATTTGAAATGTCAGTATGTCAGCATACTGACATTTTTTTGTTTGTATCCGCTCGAAAAAATGAAAAATTGACACAATCCGTACATTGGCACAATCTTAGCCGATAGGAATCGTCAAATTTTATCTAAAATAGAACAACAATATGTCAACAACATTTAAACCTTTAGCGGACAGAGTGCTAATTGAGCCTGCAGCCGCAGAGCAAGTAACAGCAAGTGGTATTATCATTCCTGACACAGCGAAAGAAAAACCATTAAAAGGAACAGTTATCGCAGTTGGGGTTGGTAAAAAAGACGAGCCAATGCAAGTAAAAGTAAATGACACTGTTATTTACGGTCAATATTCAGGTACTGAAATCAAGATTGACGGTAAGGATTACCTGATTATGAAAGAAGGTGATATTTACGGAATTATCGGTTAAGAAAACACTGATTTAGATACAAACAAACATTAAGCAAAAGAAAATGGCAAAACAAATCTATTTTGATGTTGAAGCTCGTGAGAAGCTTAAAAGAGGGGTTGATGCATTAGCAAATGCAGTAAAAGTAACCCTTGGACCAAAAGGAAGAAACGTTGTAATCGGAAAGAAATTCGGTGCTCCGCAAGTAACAAAAGATGGTGTTTCTGTAGCTAAAGAAATTGAACTGGCTGATCCGATTGAGAACATGGGTGCTCAGATGGTGAAAGAAGTAGCTTCAAAAACAGCAGATATTGCAGGAGACGGAACAACAACCGCAACAGTATTGGCTCAGGCGATCATCACTGCAGGATTGAAAAATGTGGCAGCAGGTGCAAATCCAATGGATTTGAAACGCGGAATCGATAAAGCAGTTCTTTCCGTAGTAGCTGATTTGAAAAAAATCTCCAAAGAGGTTGGATCGGATAACGACAAGATCAAGCAAATCGCAACGATCTCTGCCAACAACGACGAAACAATCGGTTCATTGATCGCTGAAGCGATGAAAGTGGTGGGCAACGACGGTGTTATTACTGTTGAAGAAGCAAAAGGAACTGAAACTGATGTAAAAACAGTGGAAGGAATGCAATTTGACCGCGGATATTTATCTCCTTATTTTGTGACAAACACAGATAAGATGATTGCTGAAATGGAGCATCCTTTGATCCTGATCTACGACAAGAAGATCAGCAATATGAAAGAATTGCTTCCTATCTTGGAACCGGTTGTTCAAAACGGTAAATCATTGATCATCATCGCTGAAGATGTAGACGGTGAAGCATTGACAACTTTGGTTGTAAACCGTTTGCGCGGATCTTTGAAAATTGCTGCTGTAAAAGCTCCCGGATTCGGTGACCGCAGAAAAGCCATGTTGGAAGACATCGCTATTTTGACAGGCGGACAAGTAATCACAGAAGAGCGTGGTTTAACATTGGAAAACGCAACCTTGGATATGTTGGGAACTGCTGAAAAAGTAGAGATCGACAAAGACAACACAACGATTATCAACGGTGCAGGTCAGAAAGAAGATATTCAAACGCGTATTGGTCAGATCAAAGCACAAATGGAGTCAACAACTTCAGACTATGATCGTGAGAAGTTACAAGAACGTTTAGCTAAATTGGCAGGTGGTGTTGCTGTTCTTTACATTGGAGCTCCTACGGAAGTTGAAATGAAAGAAAAGAAAGACCGCGTTGATGATGCTTTGGCTGCAACGAGAGCTGCTGTAGAAGAAGGAATCGTTCCTGGTGGAGGTGTTGCATTAATCCGTGCAATGGACGCATTGGAAACATTGACAGGAATCAACGACGATGAAACTACAGGTATCGCGATCGTGAAACGCGCTATTGAAGAACCATTGCGTCAGATCATTGCAAATGCAGGTGGTGAAGGTGCTGTAGTTGTTCAAAAAGTACGTGAAGGAAAAGGTGATTTCGGATACAACGCACGCACCGAGCAATATCAGAACTTGTACGAAGCAGGTGTAATCGATCCGACGAAAGTAACGCGTATTGCAATCGAAAACGCAGCATCAATCGCAGCAATGTTATTGACGACAGAATGTGTGATCGCAGATGAGCCGGAAGTTGAAGCTCCGCACTCACATGGAATGCCAGGCGGAATGCCGGGAATGATGTAATTTCGAAAACAAAAATAAACAAGTAGGGGCGGAAAATTTTCCGCCCCTACTTGTTTTTATAAACTTATTTCTCCTGTTCGGGTATATAGTTTCAGCATCTTCCATTCACCTGTCCGGGCATTCATCTTGTGTTCTTCGAAAATCTGCACATAGTAAACCGATGAGCCTTTTCTCAGGTAATGAGTTGTCATGGATGACGCAACCAGGCTCGTGTTAGATTGAGCTTTAACAGACTCTCCCGCAGGAAGTTCTGAAGCAAACTGCAACTCCTCCGCACTGAAATCCCTTAAACAAGGTAAGCAGTCCTCCTTATCCCCTGCTTCCATTAAATGATCTCCGTTTACCGACCATTCCAAAGAAGAATTATCACGGTATTCAATTTCACCGTCCCTATTGATCATCAATACAATGGAAGCCTGGTCCTTGATATCCTTTCTGCGTTTGGAATTGGAAAATTGTGCGTTCATCACAAACCATTTGTTACCTTTCAAATCCTTAGCTTCTCTTAAATAAAGTGGAATCCCCCAGCGCATCGGCAAATCCTCAACAGGTAATAGTAAGCTGGTTTTATTAATTGACAGATCTTCTCCCACCTCGATCAGATCCGCATGACTCTCAAAAACCGTGCGATCAAAACGCTTCGACCAGCTTAATGAAAAACCATAGTCGGTAGGATAAAGGAACAATGAAAATGCTTCTTTGGGTTTTTGGATCTGTTCGGTCACTAAAATTTCTTCACTGAAAGACTTCAGATCCACTGTTCCGATTTCGTAGTATCCGGTCATAGTTTCAGGAGCCTTCAACGCTTCATCTCCCGATCCGGTCTTCACGTAAATGTAAACTGCGGAATAATTGGTAAATCCAAAAACCGCACGATTATTTTTAACCGCAATCAAATGAACGTTTTGCTCTGCATCAACTGGCTTCCCGACAGGAATATCCGGATGCTTGGTAAATTGATCCACAAATACGTACTCAAAGGTTACTTCTTTTGTTTTAAAATCATACTTCCCAATCCGTATAAAAGAATAATTCTTTCCTTTTACCGGGGTAAGCCCAGGATGAGATTTTCCGGATGCTGCTTTATAGAAATGATAAAAGTAAAACTCCTTTTCATTCACCGAAATAATTCCTCCGGATTTAGCATTGATGCGTTCCACTTTTTTACCTTTCACATCTACTCCTGATTCCACTTCCAGGTCTACATGTTCCCACTCCAATTCTTTACTAGTCCTGTCAAGCGTAAAGCCTAAAGCATCATTATAAACTCCAACTGTAATTATACCCTCCGTTTTATTGACGAAAATGCGTTCCGACCAAGGAATCTGGTTATCTTCCTTTTCATCTTCCTTGCTAACCGGAGGATTCATAACTTCCTTTTCAAAGTTCCCTGATTCATCAAACTTGTAGTAGGACTTGGAATCATCTCCATAACCCCGAAGCTCAAAAGAACCATCCGGGTTCATGATGGAATGCATGCCATATCCAAACTCATATTTGCTCACATCAAGTGATGTCCACTCTTTTTGTGCGAAAGAAAGCACGGACCAAAAACAGAAGGCCGGCAGTATCATTTTTTTGATTATCATATTTAGATCGTTAGAATTACATCCCAAAAGTAATCATCTCTTCTGATTCCTCTGCCAATTATGAAAAGTAGGGGTTGAAAATTTTCCGCCCCTACTTGTTTAAATCAATTAAATTTGTGTCAATTATAGTTCCCTGAAATACGGGAGCTTTCCGATCCTCCTTCCCTCGGCTTAGCCGAGGATAGACAGGAACGACAATATATAAGGGTGTAGTACATTTCACAATGACTACACCCTACTTATAATCGGATCTGTCCTGTTTTCAGAAACAAGAGCTGAATCTTTTCCACATGCCCGGTTTCTACTGTTTTATTGAGGCTTTCCATGTGCAAATAAAAAACTGTATTTCCTTCCTTTCTGAATTTCAAAGTCCGTGTGTGCGGTGCATCCGTGTTGATTGATCCAGGTAAATCAGACAGGCCACTTATATCATTCGCGGAAAGATCTTTCAAACAGGGCAAACAAAGTAAAGCGGAACCTGACTGAATATAATGCTTATTCAGATCCCACTTCAAAATGCTGTTATCCTTCACTACCAAATTTGAATTTTTATCCATGATAAAAACTGATGGATAATTGGAAACTGACAGGCAAAACAGTTCTTCTCCGTTTAAGCCCTTATAATTGCGAATATTAGGTGTTTTCGGTTTTGTTAATTTCAGCTCCTTCGATAGAAAATGTAATACCGTTTCTTCGACATCATAATCTGCGTCCAATTTAAAACAACGGGCGTGGAAGGTGAAATAATCCTCCCTTGGTTCCGTCCAGGCAAGGATCCAACCATCGTTTTCAAAACTTAAACTCACTGAAGAGGCCTTAGGAGTTGATTCAATTGTGGTAGAATAGACTTTCTTTTGAGAAAAATCAGTCAGGCTCACAGACCAGATATCTATGCCCGATTTGCAATAATCCACACTTTTGTAATCACTTAATGAAAGCGGTGGTGCATTTCTGTCTTTAAAAGCAGTTTTACTGATACTAAAGAGCAACTCCTGTTTCGCATTCATTCCGATGCATTTGAAATCAAACAAGTCAAGCACCTCTTTTTTCTTTCCGAATACCGGATTAAACACATCGATCAGAAGGTATTCATAAGAAACCGTATAATCTTTCAGATCCATTACACTCAAACGCATGTAGGTATTGATTCCTTTCGGTTTGAAAACACCCGGATGTGTGTTTGCCGAAATAGCATAATAGGTCTGATACAAAATGATCTTTCCTTCTATGGAAGTAATAATCCCCGCATCCACATGATTGGAATTATTCGAATATTGATCCCAAACACTTTTTACCACATGTTCCTGTTTCTCCAGCGGAACTGCTTTGTATTCATTTTTCCGGTCGGGAAACTGGCGTTCAATATGGATGATATTATCTGCAAGGGTATAACGGATATTGTTCTTCAGATCGAAAGCCGTACACCCACTCGTTCGTTGATCGCCAGCTGCGGCAGGTTCTTCCACGATTTCCTGGATCAGTTCACGATTCAGTATTCCCTGATTATTAAACTTAAAGCGGTAGTTCCCCTCTGTTAACTGGAAAGAGCCATCTTCAAAAATGTATGCTCCGATTCCGTAAGGATTTTTGTCTTTGAAATAGTCTGATTTTTCTATCCAAGCATTTGATTGAGCTTTTAAAAGGGAACAAATAAGGAGAAAATAAAAGGGTGTCAGAAACCTCATGGATTGCATTTAGTTTATCAAATATACTCTTTTCGGATTTCTGTCCTCTATGAGATCAAATGATATCGTTAAAACTTATAGTCATAAAAATAAAAGGTTGCAACGTAATCACCAGTTTTTAATTTCATTCCTGAAGCATTTTCGGAAACCATAGAGGAATATGTTACGGTTTTTCCATTTTCAAAGAGTATAACTTCACCCGAATGACGAACATAGTTACCATTAGAAACCCGTCCCTCATAATTTTTATCCAAAATTTTTGAGAAAAATCCACAAAATTCTTCATATGTCTCCCCCTCCAATTCTAAATCGTATTCTCTTTCACTTCTTCTATCTGAAAATCGAATTCCCGAATTTCCTGTTCTCTTAATAATCTTGTATTCTCCAGTTGGTTTTATAACCAGATAAGCCGAAATCGGATTCTTATCTCCTTTATTCTGAAGAATATCTAATCCCACTGCACAAAAGTGTTCCTTCTGTATATTTTCGTATTCATAAACAGGAGAAAAACTTGGACTAGAATGTTTGATTACTTCAACTGGGAGATGATAAATACTGGAATCAAAATCCATGTTTTCGGATAAACGATAGGTTTTATTGTGTAGTGAAAATCCATCAGGAATACGTTCATTCCATGTAATTGAAAGATCATTTTCATTAATTACAAGGATTGAATTAACTGCTTTCGGTTCGGTATTGAATACCTGTTTTGCTACAGTCATGATGGTTTTTGTTTTCACATCGTATGCATAAACCGTATAGTTCCCTTCATAACTGAAACCATGAGCTGCCGGGCTGATTAATTTGGAATTGGACTCCAAAACTCCTACCTGAATGTGATCATCTTCATATTTAAGAATCTTAAAATCAATATTATTGGATTTATCTCTTGGAATGGATAGAATATCTTTTAAGACATATTCTTCCGATACTATTTTAG
>CAMPIU010000003.1 GCA_946886545.1 uncultured Flavobacteriales bacterium
CAGCTCCAGGTAATCTAAAACGGTCCGTTAATGAATTCAATCCTGCTGTTAATATAATCCTCAAAGAAAATTACAACTTCATTTTCTAATATTGGTCTCATTATTAATCACAAATTCACTGAAATGAAAAAAGTAAAAAAAGCGATACTGATTTCAGTATCTTGCATGGCATTATTGAATGCTCAGGCACAATTAAAAGTATTATCTGATGGTAGTACAACAATCGGAGGAGGGAACTCTCCTTTCCCTTACACAAGTACTAAACTTTCTGTCAATGGTTCTGCGAGCGTCAAATCAACGTTTGAAGTAATGAATCTAAACAACACCACTTCCGCCTGGGGTGGACAGATTCGGTTTGTGCCCAACAACTTGTCCGGTATAAATCATGTTATTGTTGACAATGGAGTAAACGAGTTGATTCTGTATCCGGGATTAATAAATGCCAACTCCACCCGCCATGTCCTTATCGCAGGAGGGTTGAACGTATCCGGATATTCCGCACTTGCCGGAGGGGGATACTTTTCCGATGAGCGTCTTAAAACAA
Source organism: uncultured Flavobacteriales bacterium (assembly GCA_946886545.1). Next base: position 545 of record CAMPIU010000003.1, read on the forward strand.
ACATTGTTTCCTTGGAAGGAAGTTTGGATAAAGTGATGCGTTTAAGAGGTGTTCAGTATTCCTGGGCAGAAAATGTTACAGTCAAAAGCGGAGAGCAATCAATCTCACTTACCGAAGGTCTGCCAAAGGGACCACAAATTGGTTTCATCGCCCAAGAAGTAGAAAAAGTCCTTCCTGAGGTTGTGAAAGAAACAACTCTTGGTTACAAAGCTTTGGAGTATCACACGCTAACGGCTCTTCTGGTTAATGCAATGCAAGAGCAGCAGGCAAAGATCGATGAATTAAGTAACCGTTTGAGAGAAATAAGCGAACAACAGGCAAATGGAAGCAGCTCCAATGAAGAGGTACGTTTGGGACAAAACTATCCGAATCCCTTCAACGCACGCACGGTAATCGAATACGATCTTCCGGAAAAATATAGAAAAGCGGAGCTATATATTACAACTCTTCAAGGTGAAAAAATAAGCGCCATCCCACTGGAAGCAGGAATGCAGAAGAAAGTGGAAATCTCATCCGAACAAATGAAGTCAGGTATCTACCTCTATTCCCTAGTTTCAGAAGGAATGGTTCTGACTTCCCGCCAATTCGTCATTGCAAAATAATCGGCTTATGAAACTTCAGTTCGTATTAGGGACAGTAATGTTCCTTATCTCATCCGTGCTCAGTGCCCAGGACTTCGTATCCTATTCCACTGCAAAAGAAGCTGCCGTTAAATGGATGTCAGCAAAAGGATTTATCCGCACAGTTGATGAAACTCGCTCTTATGATAATTTGGATGTATTCTCAGGCAAACAAATTAACCTGTATGTCATTCAATTCAATGAGGGAGGTTTCGCAGTTGTTCCTTCTACAAAATTGGTTCTCCCGGTTTTGGCTTATAATTCCAAGTATTCCAATGACAAGGAATTACTTAAAGACGGTTCTCTGTACTTTATCGAATCTTTTGATAAAGCGATTGCCATTCACAAAAGTGTTGGAAATACGATGGAAGGAGCAAGCACCCAATGGAGTGATTTACTTCAATTTGCAACAGTCTCATGTACCGGACAAAGTAGTTTATATCCCTCATTACTGGAACAGTATCAAACCTCGCGATGGGCGGGTTGGGATCCTATCTATGATTGTGTAGATCCGTTACATCAGCAAATTACTCCGAATCCTTCAAACGCAGAAATAGGAGGGAATTGTGTACCAACTGGTTTAAGCCAAATATGCCGCTTTTACCGACATCCTTTCGTTGGTAGCGGAACGGGTTCTCATACTATGCTGATAGGAAACGCAGTTGGTCAGACAAATACTTCCAATTTTTCTACTCAAGGATTTGACTATGATTTGATGCCATATCAAGTTAAAGAACAAGGTCCGGCAGATGGACTTCCGAATGATCCATATTCCTGGGATCCCTTATACCCTATCTGTTCAGATGAGCTGAATGAAATCGGTCTTTTGAACTGGAATCTGGGAGTTGCATGCAGAATGAACTGGTACAGCGGAGGAACCTATGGAAATACTGCCAATTGGGCGAATGACCTTGTGGATCATTTTGGATATACCTGGAATCAAAGTACCGATTTTGTTCAATCATCTAATCCATCCGTATTCAAGGCTGCGATCCGAAACTCCATTATGAATGAAAGACCGGTCCTGTGTGGTGGATATCATTCCACTGGAGGACATTTCTTCCTTTACACAGGGTTTGAATGTGATAATTACTTCTACGGAACTATGGGCTGGGGAGGAAACGGAGACGGATTCTATTACATCTTTTCCGCAGATGCTTCAGGTAATTATTTGGGAACAAGTTATACCAACAGTCAAAACTGCGCCACGAATGTGCATCCTCTTTGTAATTATCCAGCATACTATTTAGTTCCCGGAGTTACTTATGCGAATGGAACGGTTCATGACGAACAAGCGCTGATTGATCTGACTGTTTCAGGCACAGGTAATCCGGTAATCGTAAGCAATGGAGCTGAATCATTTATGATTGGAGGGAATACCGTGGAGTTACTTCCCGGAATGGAAGTTCAATTAGGAGGTAAACTGCATGTCTTAATTGAAAATTGTAACGGTCCGGAATAGATAAGCTAAAAGCTAAATGGGTTAATTAATACATGAATAGTCCCGGCAAGTTTGTCGGGACTGTTTTTTATGTCAAATATTAAGTTTTGTACATACGAGAAGAAACTCCTACACAACTACCAAACATAGCTCCTGATGCTTTTATGCGAATAAGTATTCTTGAAGGCTATCAGCAGTGTTCATGAATCCTGACCTAATTAGATAAAGTAAGTAAATTCAAATAAAAAGTCCCGATCCAAACAAAAATCCTCCCTCATTCGAAAATGAGGATACCTGAGCAATTTAATTACCATGGTAGATGGAGGATATTCTTACACTTATCCCAAAGATCGATTCTCATTCCAATTCTATGAATAAAAAAAGGCGATTCGTTCGAACCGCCTTTTAATTTATAAAGAGTTTTGTATTAATGATCTCCTTCTTCTCCCTCAGCCAAAGGAACGACTTGAGGAATAAAGTCCTCATCAGCTCCTGGTTTCGAGTAGTCATACGGCCAACGGTGAACCTCAGGAATTGCTCCTGGCCAGTTTCCGTGAACGTGTACAACCGGAGTTGTCCATTCAAGTGTATTGGATCTCCAAGGGTTTTGAACCGCTCTTGGACCTCTGTAAATACTATAGAAGAAATTGAATAAGAAAATCAACTGACCGAATGCTGCGATGATCGCAAACACCGTGATAATCACATTCAAATCCATAATCATATCAAAAGTAGGTTTATCATATTCACCCACTACGGAATAATCATAATAACGGCGTGGAGCTCCTGCTATTCCGACAAAGTGCATCGGGAAGAACACTCCATAAGCTCCAACAATTGTTACCCAGAAATGTGCGTATCCCAAACGTGTGTTCAACATACGACCATACATTTTAGGGAACCAATGGTAAACCCCTGCAAACATTCCGAATACAGCCGACATACCCATTACAATGTGGAAGTGGGCTACAACGAAATACGTATCGTGAACTGCGATATCCAAAGCTGAATCCGCAAGGATAATACCTGTAACACCACCGGTGATGAAAGTCGAAACCAATCCGATTGAGAACAACATTGCCGGAGTATAGATATTGGAACCTCTCCAGATTGTTGTGATGTAGTTAAATACCTTCACAGCAGAAGGGATCGCAATCAATAAGGTAGTAAATACGAATACGGAACCAATGAATGGATTCATACCCGTGATAAACATGTGGTGACCCCAAACGATAAACGATAAGAAACCAATTGCCAGGATAGAACCGATCATTGCACGGTATCCGAAGATCGGCTTACGGGAATTCGTAGAAATGATCTCCGATGTCAAACCAAGTGCCGGTAATAATACGATATATACCTCAGGGTGACCTAAGAACCAGAATAAATGTTGATACAACAATGGCGATCCACCGTGATTCTCTAACATTTCTGAACCAACAATGATATCGGAAAGGTAGAAAGAAGTACCTGCCAGACGGTCCATCATTAATAACAATGCTGCTGACAATAGAACAGGGAAAGATAAAACTCCTAAGATAGCAGTAATGAAGAATGCCCAGATTGTCAATGGCAAACGAGTCATTTTCATTCCTTTGGTACGCAAGTTAAAGATCGTTACGATGTAGTTCAATGAACCCAACAGAGAGGATGCGATGAAGATAGTCATCGATACCAACCACAATGTCATACCCAAACCTGAACCTTCAATTGCCTGCGGAAGCGCAGATAATGGAGGATAGATTGTCCATCCTGAAGATGCCGGTCCCGTCTCGATAAACAAAGAGAACAACATGATCAATGATGAAATCAGGAACATCCAGTAAGATAACATGTTCAAGAATCCCGAAGCCATATCACGAGCACCAATTTGCAACGGAATAAGCAAGTTCGAGAAAGTCCCCGACAAACCACCTGTCAACAGGAAGAATACCATGATCGTACCGTGGATAGTTACCAATCCTAAATACATACTTTCTTTCATTACTCCTCCCGGAGCCCAGGTTTCACCCAGGAAAAATGATAAGAAGTCTGATTCCTCACCCGGCCAAGCCAACTGGATACGGAACAAGATGGATAATAGCATAGCTACTACCCCCATAAATACAGCAGTCATTAAGAACTGCTTTCCAATCATTTTATGGTCTTGACTAAAAATATATTTAGAAATAAAACCCTCTTCATGGTGGTGATGTCCATGAGCGTCGTGAGGTGCGTGTGCTTCGTGAGCTGCCATGATTTTATTTTTTTTACTTTATTGTTATATAATTACTTCGTTGCGATTGCTGAGTCACCAACCATTGGAGCCACTACTGCAGTTGAATCAGCCGGAGCTGCTGCTTTTGGTTTTCCTACTGCATAAGTGTTTCTAAATGTTTTACAGGCATCAGGTGCTTTCGGATCCAACTTAGAAACTTTAGCATACCATTTTTTATATGCAGGTTTATCCAATATTACAACAATCAATTTCATTTTATAATGAGATGATCCACAGATTTTGTTACACATCAAAACGTAATTGAACTGCGGATTATGCATTTTATCACGCATCTCTGTTGTAGTGATTGTTGGAGTAAATTTAAAACGTGTAGTCTGCCCCGGAACTGTATTCATCTGAACACGGAAATGTGGCATTAAAGCAGAGTGAATTACGTCTTTCGAACGGAAATTGAATTCGTAATCCTGTCCTTTGCATAAAAACAAGGTGTCATTTGCATTGAAAACGATATCATCCATTGCACGTGCATCCAAAGCACTGTTGTGACGAGCTTTCAATTGATACAACATACGGATCATACGCTCTTTTCTAGCCAGATCTTTCACCATCAGGGCATGATCTTCAGGAACAAAGATCAACTTAGGATTATTCAATTTAGCTTCTAATGCACGAATCCCGCTTGAGCTGTTTTCCATACTGTCAATTGCATCCTGGATCGTCTTTGTAGTCATCAAAGCCAAAGGGTTGTTTTCATTCGTCAGTTTGTAGTCAAAATAACCCAAAGTGTTATCGTCACCCGACATGCGAACTGTCCAGTCAAATTGTTTAGAGAACAACTCGATTCGGATCGCTTCATCAGATGGTTTGTCTGTTTGCTCATTCCAGGATTTCAAACCTAAAATGATAATTACAGCAAGAACAATTGCCGGAATAACTGTCCATACCAACTCCAAACGGTTATCGTGTGGGAACCAGTATGCTTTTACTCCCGGTTTGCGAACGTATTTGAATGCAAAACCAAAAAGCAAGGCATTCGTTAAAAAGAATACTGCAGTGATGATTAACATGTTCAGGTCCATCAACCAATCCGTGGACTTTCCGTGAACTGAAGCTGCCTCTCCACGACCTGTATAACCATATTCTACGAATAAGTATATTACAGATGCGAAAAACGCGAACATAAACACCAATAATAAGGTTGCGTTCAAACGGTTATCGCGATTGGGAATATCTTCCTCCCGGCGATTTCTTAATTTAGAAGAAAGCTCATACATACGCACCAACTGTGCTACAGCAATTACTCCTAAAATGATAACTATTAATACGATTAGCTTTGTCATGTTTTTTATTTTATCGTAACAACAAGTGCCTTATTAAATTTCGTGGTGAATACTTTCGTCCAGGAACGGGTGATTAACCGGCATCAATGGAGCTTTAGTCAGGTTCGTTAAGATGATTCGGATGAAGAACCCTAAGAACAATAAAGCCATTCCGATTTCAAGCGCACCGATGTATGCTGATTTACCCATTGAACCTCCCATTACCATTAAGTATGCATCAACCCAGTGACCTGCGAAGATGATTACTCCTACAGCAGTCAAAACACCGGCGTGTCTTTTAGCATCACGTGACATTAACAATAACATCGGGAATGCGAAGTTGATGAAGAACATACCGAAGTACAATAACTTGAAGTCTTCAATACGTGTTAAATGGTAAGTTACCTCCTCTGGAATGTTTGCGTACCAGATCAACATGAATTGAGAGAACCACAAGTAAGACCATAAGAAAGAAGTAGCGAATGTCCATTTACCCAAATCGTGGATGTGGTTTTCGTTTACTTTACTTAAATATCCTTGTTTTTTCAAATACAATGTCAAGGTTACCAAAACAACCATTGTAGAACACCACATTCCTGCGAATACATACCATCCGAACAAAGTAGAGAACCAATGTGCATCAATTGACATGATCCAGTCCCATGCAGAAGTTGAAGAGAACACCGCGAAGAATACTAAGAACAATGCTCCTTTTTTGTAGTTTTTAAAGTGAATGGCTGTTCCACCGATTTTATCTTCTTCCAATGAACGCATTTTGAATCCTCTCCAGAAAATGAAGTAAACCCCCATATATGCTAAAGTTCTGATCCAGAAAAAAGCTTGGTTCAAATAAGCGGACTTCTTTACTAAGATCGGGTCATGCTCTACATGTGCATTGTCCATCCACACATAGATACCTCCACCTTTCATAAGGGAGATAGTCAATAAGGTAACAAGCATCAACGCAATACCATATGGTAAAAACCCTGCCACTCCTTCAATGATTCGCTTCACAGAAGCATACCAACCGGTTTCTGTTGCATATTGCAATGCAAGGAAGTACAAGGCACCCAAGCCGATTGCAAAAAAGAAGAAACTATCTACTAATAAGTTTCCTAAGAAACGTTTTGTAAAGTTCTCACCTCCGTGACAACTAAATTCTACCCAAATACCTAAACAGATACCGATAATTCCTAACAACATCAGGATTACCGTAAGGGATTTTGCTTTTGATGAAACTTTGAATTCCATTTTTATTCGTTTTCTATCTTAGTAAATATTACTTCATTGTATCTTGCGTCGGTGCAAGCGAACCCCAAGCCGGCGCTCCGTTTGCATCAAACGTTCCATACTTTGCATCCTGGAATCTTCTTACATAGTGCACCAAAGTCCAGATCTCTTTCTTATTCAATAAAGATGCATGTGCTCCCATCATTCCCTTACCGTAGTAAATAGAGTAGAACATTTGTCCTTCAGAAATTGCCAAACCACTCAATACAGCAGCACCCGTATAAGCACCGGATTTAACCATCGGGCCTTCTCCGTCACCTTTTTCACCATGACAGTGATTACAGTTTATCTGGTACAATGCTTTTCCATCAGCAAAAACCTTATCAGAAACTTCCTTAGAAGTCAACTTGATCGGATTCACATCAGCAGCCGACATTTTGTATTCGTAATCTGCATCTTCATTTGAAGACAGATCATACTGGTACAAACCATGTGATTCTGCAAACAATCTACCTGGCATACGGTGGTATGGAAGTAAGGTGTGAACAGTTGCTGAATCCGTACCTGCATAAGGAATTGCATAACGAGGCGGAACCATTGCGGAACGACGCATCTTTAATTCGTCATTGATCTGACCACGAACTTCACCATAATCAACATACGGTTCAATTGCAGGAGAACGATACATATCAGGCATGTATTCTAAACCTGCACTATCAGGATCAGAAGTACACGCTGCTGCTAGCAACGCTACTAATGAAAACTGTGCAAATGCCTTGAATTTTACTTTCATCTGTATTGGTCTTTAAAAGCTGTAAGACTTACTATCTACAGTTAATTAATGAATATCTTTTTGATCTACTTCTATTACTCCTGTCTCATTCAACATAGACATCAATTCTCCTTCGGAAAACTGGCTGTTGTCTGACAAACGCAATTCCATTACGAACTTATCATCTGTTGTACGAGGATCAGGATTCGTTGCAGGCATTCCCGGCAAGGTCTTATTCAATAACAAATAAGTGATTGCCATCCCGTGAGCAGCACACAAAACCGTGAACTCAAACGTAATCGGAATAAAAGCCAATACGTTGTCCAGGTAGCTGTCATTTGGCTTTCCACCAATGTTCATCGGCCAGTCATGAATCATAAAATAATTCATTCCAAAAGTTGCCAACGCTGTTCCTGTCAAACCGTATAAGAAGGCCATAATACCCAAACGCGTCTGCTTTACTCCGATGATCGGATCAATTCCATGAATCGGGAACGGAGAAAACACGTCAGCTACTTTAACTCCTTTAGCGACTAACTTCTTTGCGCCGTCTTTTAGCACATCGTCGTCGTCATACATTGCATAAATTACTCTCTCTGCCATGTTTCTCTATTAATGATTATGAGTATCGTGGTCATCGTGTCCGTGACCGTTTTTTGCAAAATAAGGGTGAACCGGAGCGGTATCGTTCTTATATGATTCACCTGATGATTTCAAAATTGTTTTCAATTCGTTCAACGCCAATACAGGGAAGAAACGTGCAAACAATAAGAAGAATACGAAGAACAAACCAATCGTTCCGACGTATACACCTAAGTCAATATGACTCGGGTAGTGCATAGACCAGGATGATGGTAAGTAATCACGGTGAATGGAAGTAACGATAATTACATAACGCTCGAACCACATACCGATGTTTACAACAATCGAAATAATGAATGTAAACAACAAGCTTCTGCGTAATTTCTTGAACCACATCAATTGAGGTGAAACCACGTTACATGTCATCATCGACCAGTATGCCCACCAGTACGGTCCTGCTGCTCTGTTGAAGAATGCATAAGCTTCATATTCTACTCCTGAATACCAGGAAATAAATAACTCGGTGATATAAGCTGTACCTACGATCGAACCTGTAACCATGATTACAATGTTCATATACTCAACGTGTCTTGTATGGATGTATGCTTCCAGCTTCATCGCCTTACGCATTACCAGCAAAAGTGTTTGTACCATCGCAAATCCTGAGAATACAGCTCCCGCTACGAAATACGGAGGGAAGATGGTTGTATGCCATCCCGGAATAACCGATGTGGCAAAGTCAAAGGATACAATGGAGTGAACCGAGAACACAAGTGGTGTTGCAACTCCTGCAAGTACAAGGGAAACCAATTCGAAACGGTTCCAGTGCTTAGCGCGGCCCGACCATCCGAAAGAAAGAATGGAGTACATCTTCTTTGGAATCGGTTTCTTCACTCTGTCACGGATTGTAGCGAAATCAGGAATCAAACCGATGTACCAGAATACCAGTGATACGGAAAGATACGTTGAGATCGCAAATACGTCCCATAACAACGGTGAGTTGAAGTTTACCCACAATGAACCGAAGTGGTTTGGTAATGGAAGTGTCCAATAACCTACCCATAAACGACCCATGTGAATTAACGGGAACAAACCTGCCATGAATACCGCGAAAATTGTCATCGCCTCTGCAGAACGGTTGATCGCCATTCTCCATTTCTGACGGAACAATAATAATACAGCTGAGATCAGCGTTCCGGCGTGACCGATACCTACCCACCAAACGAAATTGGTAATATCCCAAGCCCATCCAACAGTTTTGTTTAGTCCCCAAACTCCGATACCTGTTCCTAACAAGTAAAAGATACATCCTACTCCGTATAATCCGATAACCAAAGCGATACCGAATAAAATGTACCACATGCGTGGTGCTTTATCCTCAATCGGCTTACATACGTCCTCGGTAATCTCGTGATACGTTTTGTGACCTAATATGAGGGGTTCACGAATTGCAGCTTCCTTATGCATTAGACTTTAATTTTAAGCAATTAATGATTTGACTTACTTTCATGTTTTTCAGCATGAGCTCCATGGCTACCATGATGCGCCTCTGCCGCCAACTTATCCAGATCAGCATTCTCGTTATTACGAATCTTAACCTGATACCAAATATTTGGTTTAACACCTACTTCTTCCAAAGCCTGGTAAGAACGCTTATCAGCTGAAACCTTACGGATTTCAGAGTTTACGTCATTCCAGTCACCGAATGTAATCGCTCCGGCAGGACAAGACTCTGAACAAGCAGTCTGAACAGCTCCATCCTGAACGGTTGTGTTCTGAACTTTAGCATCCAATTTAGCTGACTGGATCTTTTGAACACAGAATGAACATTTTTCCATCACACCACGAGTACGAACTGTAACATCCGGATTCAATACCATACGTCCTATATCGTCCTGAGCAGGGTTGATTTCAGTAAATTTCTTGTAAGATGGGTAGTTAAACCAGTTGAAACGACGAACCTTGTAAGGACAGTTGTTAGCACAGTAACGTGTACCGATACAACGGTTGTAAGCCATTTGGTTCAATCCTTCATTGGAGTGTGTTGTTGCTGCAACCGGACAAACCGTTTCACACGGAGCGTGGTTACACTGCTGACACAACATTGGCATGTGAACTACCGCAGGATTTGCTGTAGGAATTTCAGATTCAACATAATCCAAATGTCCTAAAACAGGGTCCTTACGTGTTCCTACTGCGGCCTCTTCGCTTGAAGCGAAGTAACGGTCGATTCGCAACCAGTGCATTTCACGGCCTCTGCGAACCTCGTCTTTACCAACTACCGGAATGTTGTTTTCCGACTGACAGGCAATGATACAAACTCCACAACCAAAACATTGGTTCAGGTCAATAGTCATTCCCCAACGGTGACCGATATGTTCTACCGGATGCGCATCCCATAAATCGAATTCTGAAATCGGAACTTCACCTTCATGTGTGTGTAACACGTGTTTGTGATTGTATGTTCCTGGCTCTTCGTTCTGGTAAATATCTAAAGTAGTTTCCTTCACAATTGAGTTACGGGACATCACCGTGTGGTGAATCTGCGTAGCAGCGATCGGGTATTTTCCTTTTGCGATTTCTGATGTTAATGTACCGGTAACATTGTTTTGGTATGTTCCGTTTTCCCAAGTAAGGAAACGGAATGCATTTTTACCAACCGATACTCGGTGACCTTTCTCATCTAGTTCGAAACCTCCGTACTCTTTCGTTACGAAAGCAGCATTTCCGATCTCTTCGTTTCCTTCTCCACGTCCGTAACCCAAAGCGATACCGATAGTACCTGGAGCTTGTCCCGGTGATGGATAAACAGGAAGTGTGATCGATTGATTTCCAACTTTTACAGTTGCCATGTTCAATCCGTTCTCCTGGTCGAAAGTAGTTGCATAACCATCTTTCTTCATGGTCTCAGGAGACATGGTAATGTAGTTATCCCAGGTAACTTTTGAAATCGGATCCGGCAACTCCTGTAACCATGGGTTACCTGCCATATCCCCGTTTCCGATACCTGCTTTTTGATACAATACTACTTCAAGGGAACCTGATTTCGGTAATTTCCCGGAAACTTTACCCATAGCTGCATCGTTAAACGCAACAGGAGCTCCTGGCATTACAAAATCTTCGTTACAGCTATTGTGAATAGCCATTTCCCAATAGGTATTGAAGTCTGTATATTTCGTTTGCATTGGGAAACCGTACATTTCCCAATTCTTTTGAATGTATTCGTATGCTACACGCGAATCTTTTCCTCCGCGGTTCTTCAAGCCTGCCCAAACTAACAAAGACTCCATGGAAGAAGCTGTGTCAAACAAAGGACGGATAGTAGGTTGAGCGATTGCGTAGTGACCAGCCTTCGGGTTGAAATCCATCCACGATTCCAAAGCGTGGTGGTCAGGAGCAATGTATGTACATTTTGAAGCTGTCTCATCTCCGTAAGAAGATAATGACACAGTCAATTTCACTTTATCAAGAGCTGCTGCGAATTCTTTTCCGTTCGGCAAGTTATAAACAGGATTTGCTCCAAGGAAGAAGATTGCATCCGGACCTTTTCCTGCAATAACATCAGAAACCAATTGCTGCATTTTCGCATCCTCGGATTTGAACATTTGCAATTGTTTGTCAAAAAGGATGGTTTTTCCGTAAGCTCCTAATACGCTGTTCAATTTATTCGTAAGGATCTGAATCGCTTTATTATTGGAACCGGAAACAACTACCGACATTCCTTTGGAAGCTTTCAATGCTTTAACCGCAGCATCTGCAACGGCTTGAGCTTCTTTCGGCAAAGCAGAAGAAACACCTGCGTTCACTCCGAATTTTCCAAGGATATAAGACAGTACGTTTGCATGCTCACTTGGTTTGATCATTCCACGGTAATCCGCGTTCGATCCGGTGATTGACATAACTGACTCAAACTGGAAGTGTTTGTTCATCCATTCTCCGTCAGGATTACGGCGTTTTCCATAATCAGCAGAGAACGCATTTCCAAGTAACCATGTACTTAAGAAATCTGCACCAATACTAACGATTGTTTTAGCTTGTGTGAAATCATAATCAGGAATAGCACGCATTCCGAAAGATTCCAAATTCGCTTCACGCATTCCTGCGTAAGAAATTGCATCGTATTGGATCAGGTTAAAGTTTGGATGAATAACAGGCATACCTGTTTCATCTTTCACTTCCCCGTAAATACTTGTAGATAAATCTGCAATTGCACCTTGCATAGAAGGCGAAATCACCGAATTAGCAACAAATGCAACTTTACCGTTCGATTTCTTGATATCAGATAAAGCTGCTTTTACAGCTCCATCCAGCTTATCCCATGAAATATCCTTTCCTTTGGATTGCGCCGTTTTTAATCGTGCACTATCATAAAGTGAAAGAACAGACGATACGATCTGAGGAGTCAATGCTCCTTGCGTAAATCCGAAATCTTTATTCCCTTTAATATAAATAGGTCGACCCTCACGTGTTTTAACAACAATACTTGCATATGCGTTTCCATCGTAATAAGTGGAAGCATACCAAGTCGCAACACCAGGTGTTACGTTCTCTGGTTTAACAACGTAAGGAATAGCTTTAGTAACCGGTGCCTCACAAGCTGCAACTGTTGCAGCTGCAACACTGAATCCTAAGAATTTCAAGAAGTCACGACGTGCCGTAGATGTTTCAGCAAGTTGATCATCACCTAAGAATTCGTCAACAGAAACAGACGGTGAAAACTCACGATCTCTTGACTCAACGAATGCTGGTGTTTCATGCAATTCATCAAGACCTTTCCAATATTTTTTTGACATAGCCATAATCTTTGTTCTACTGTTCGAGATTGATTAATAGTGACATTTAGCACATTCCCAACCACCTAATTCTTTAACCGTTACTTTTTTGTCCTCAAGGAACTTGTTGTATAATTTTTTGTCTTTTAACAAACGGTTATGTATTTCATTGTAATAGTTGCTTCCTTTTGAATCCAATGACCCCGCAGAAATTTCTTTCTCAGCGTGACATTCGATACACCATCCCATCGTCAATGTTGCTTTCGTCAACGGAACGTTTCCTTCAATTTTATTCAATTCTGATACCGGCTGAACTTTCGCAGTTTCATTCATCTTGGTCATATCACCATGACATTGTTTACAATCTACCTGACCTGCAACAACGTGCTGCTGGTGATTGAAATAAACGTGATCAGGCAATACGTGAACTTTATTCCAGATAATCTCTTTTGTCTTCCCGGAATACTTTTGTGTTGTCGGATCGTATCCTGCAGCAGCATAAATCTTCGCAATCTTCTCTTGTTGCTCCGGAGTGTTTCCGTTGATTTGCTTGTGACAGTTCATACAAACATTCACCGTTGGAATACCCGCAGTTTTACCATCGATAGCCGAATTGTGACAATACTTACAATCGATCCCGTTCTTACCCGCATGGATATCGTGAGGGAATGCAATCGGCTGAGATGGCTGATAATCTTCCAATACACCAATCGAGTATAAAGAAAGGAAGAGTGAAACAATCAGTGAAAGTGTAACCACCAATCCTCCAAGACCAACATAACGCTTATACTTCCAAGCCCATGCTTTAAATTCCTGTCCGAATGACAACTCTTCGTTTATAGAATGACCCTCATGTTCTTTTGTTGCATTTTTCAACTGACGGCGAACTCCGCCAACAGCCATAATGATCACAACAAACACAACACCCATCAGGATCCAAACCCATGACAGGCTATCTTCTTCAACCTCACCAACAGCACCGCCGTCAACGGCAACACCACCTGCAGCATTAGCAGGATCGCTTGGATCAGGCTGAGAATCTACCCAGTCAAAAATCGCATCAATTTCTTTTTGTTTTCCTGCTAAATCAGGAAATGTATTCATCGCAGTCGACTTTACACCGGCAACCTGCTTTGCATAAGGATCTGACGCAGCAGCAGCATTCCAGTTAGCTACCCACTGATAAATTGATCCTTCCTTAGCGCCACCCGCAATCCATTTATCACGGACTTTAAATAGCTTAGGGCCTGTACCATCTTTGTGAGGAGCGTGGCATGTTGCACACTTTGCCTTGAATAAGGCTCCGCCATCTTGAGCGAAACTGTCAAATGCACCAACAACAAATACTGTTGAAAGCGCACCGATACACCATTGTTTTATACTTCTAAACATCTGATTATTAGATATTTTTGTTTCTACAATTCGTTGTCAACACTATGTTAACACAGCAATTAACGTTGGCAAATTTAGAAGAATAAGGCCATTCCGTGACAGTTTTATGACAAATTCTGCACCCGTTTTTTTAATTTAAAATGATTCTAAATAACATTGTTCTTTCACATTTCTTAACAATACCCTAATTTGCTACAACTTACACCCGTTTCTGGTACCTGCATGCTTATTTTACGGCACGATTTTTTTATACAAATTCAGCAAATTCGGTTTGAATTGAACACATGCAAAATTTCAATTAACTTTGCCCAAAGATCTTTGCTATGGAAAAATTGATTTTGATTACAGCCCTATCCTTCATTTCTTGTTTTGGAAATGCCCAGGTAACTATTATAAAGGATGGCAGAATTGATGATTTGGTGAAAGCTCAGGGTCAGTCTGCAACTCCGGAAATGAACGGATACCGCCTCCAATTGGCTTTCGATACAAACAAATCGTTTATTGATGAAGCACGTTCAAAATTTGCCTCCATGTTTCCGAAAGTAGACACTTACGTAGAGTTTGTGGCTCCGCACTATTTTTTGAAGGTGGGAGATTTCAGAACGCAGCTGGAAGCAGAAAAAGTAAAAGCATCCGCAAATCAGCAATTTCCTACCTGTTTTGTAGTAAAAGAAAAAATCAATTTACCTCGCATTGATCAATAAATTGAAAATGGATAATAGAAAATGTAAAAGCTTTTCCACTTAACTTTTCGATTAATCAATTTGCGAATATCTTATCTTTTCAATTCTCAATTCTCAATTTAATCGCTTTCCCTGCAACATATCCGCTGGAAACGCATCCCTGGATCAAATATCCGCCGGTCGGCGCATCCCAATCGATCATTTCCCCGGCAACAAATACCTTTGGAAACTGATTCAACTCCCCAAATTCAGAGATTTCAGAATTCGCTACTCCTCCGGCACATGAAATTACCTCCTCGATCGGTCTGAATCCTTTAATCCCGATTGGAAATTCTTTGATTGCTTTGGCAAGTTCCTTCGGATTCAGAAAGCGCTCTTTTGACACAAAATTCCGGATCCAGCTTGCTGCTACTTCACCTAATTTCAATTCTTTTAGTCCTTGAGATGGATTCTTCGCCTTTTTTAAAATTTCAAACACTTTTTCACTGGTCATTTGAGGTTTTAAGTCCACTTTAAAGACCGGTTTTTCCATCTTTCTCAAGGCCGCATTAATGGCATAAGCCGGCTTTCCTTCCAAACCATAACTGGTACAAACCAGGTCTCCTGCACAACTTTGACTGCCGCAGAAAGTTCGAATATTTTTTAAAACCTTCCCCTCCAGGTCGCCCAGCCAGTTTTCATACAATACCAATCCGGAATTACTTGCCTGGAACTCTTCAATCTGAATTCCTTTCTTCTCAAAAACCGGAACCCATGAGCCATCCGAACCGGTTACCGGCCAGGATTTTCCACCCAAGGCTAAAATGAGGTAATCGAAGTCCAGTTTTTCCTGTTCACCTTCTTTCTCAACAATAACTTGCTTTTCATTGAAGTCCACAAAGATGGTATTCATAATAAATTCCACTTTCGGAGCAAGAAATTCCTTCCATGCATTCAGGACCTGGATCGGTTTGATTTCGTCTGCAGGAAAGATCTTCCCGGACGAACCTACTTTCGTTTCGATTCCTATTTGCTTCAGGAATTTGATCCAATCCTTGTTTGAAAATTGCCTGATCGTTTTCTTGATCCATTCGGAGTCATACTTATCCCGGAATTCACTTGGTGTTTCCGAATGGGTCAGGTTAAAACCTCCGTCTCCGGCAACCAGGAATTTTCTTCCCACACTGGCTTTCTGGTCCAGGAGCAAAATTTCACAATCGCTTTTCAACAACTGGGTGGCAGCCATCAATCCTGCTGGTCCGCCACCTATTATAATTACGCGTTTCAAATTAACGGTAATTAATGGTGATCTTTTGTGCTAATTCTTTTGCTTTATCGGTAATCTGATCAACTTCCTGGTCTCCGGAATACAATACCACAGCCATTCTTCGATAGGGTCTCGTGTTTGGTTTCCCGAAAATACGCACATCCGATCCTTCCACTTGAAGCACTTCTTCCAAACCTGAAAAAGTGGGTGCATTTCCGGATTCTTTATCCGCCAAAACAACTGCACTTGCTCCGTTTTTCATAGAAACAATGGATGGAATGGGTAAGCCTAAGATAGCGCGGGCATGTAATTCAAATTCACTGAAATTCTGTGTTCCGGCAAGTGTCACCATTCCGGTATCATGTGGCCGTGGAGATAGTTCGGAGAAATAAGCTCCGCTTTCGGTAATGAAAAACTCTACACCCCACAACCCGGAGCCGCCAAGTGCTTTGGTTACTCTCGCTGCCATTTCCTGGGCTTCTTTTAAATGTTCCGCTTTCATCGGCATGGGTTGCCAGCTTTCCTGGTAGTCGCCGCGTTCCTGACGATGCCCTATTGGTGCACAGAACAAGGTTTCTCCGTTATTTTGTGTGACGGTCAAAAGTGTAATCTCGTAATCAAAGGGAATAAATTCTTCTACAATCACTTCCTTCAAATCCCCACGGGATCCCTCAATGGCATAAGTCCATGCTTTCGAAATTTCTTCTTTGGAACGAATGACCGACTGGCCTTTCCCGGAACTCGACATCAATGGTTTTACCACACAGGGAATACCTATTTCCAGGACAGCTTTCTCAAACTCTTCACCTGTTTTTGCATAAAGGTAATTGGCTGTTTTAACCCCAAGATCTTTTGCTGCCAGATCGCGGATGGCTTTTCTGTTCATCGTGAAATTGGCTGCTTTTGCAGAAGGAATTACCTGGATCCCCATTTTCTCATACTCGTAAAAACGTTCCGTACGGATTGCTTCAATTTCCGGAACAATGAGATCCGGACGGTGTTTTGCAACAATTGCATCCAGTGAAACGGCATCAAGCATGTTGATCACCTCAAACGAATCTGCTACCTGCATTGCAGGGGCATTTTCATAACTGTCAACGGCAATAACCGTTTGACCTAAACGTTGCAGTGCTATAACGAGTTCCTTTCCAAGCTCACCAGAACCCAGGAGTAAAATTTTCTTTTGCATGACACAAAGGTAATTGAAAATGGAAAATGGATAATTGAAATGTTGAAAGAGGACTTCGAACAACATGGTGAACATCTTCTTTTCATTACGATAGCTATCGGAACTCAATTTTCAATTATTTAAAGAATAAACTTTTAGCGGAAAATCTCGTCATATAGATTATTAACTATATTTGAAATTAACATGAAGGGAAAATTAACTGATTTGTTACATACGTTCAATGGAATTTCATTGGATGAGTTGTCACGCGCTCCCTTGATGAACCGGGTCGATGAAAAATTTGCTTTTCCAATCAGTAAACTGGAAGCTTTTCTGGATGAAATGCGTCCGTATTATGATGTCCTGAACATCGACGGAAAAGTCATCTTCGATTATACCAGTCAGTATTTCGACAATGCCTCGTATTCCTTCTTTCATGATCACCACAAATCAATTCCGAACCGCTTTAAAGTGCGGATCCGTACTTATTTGGACAGTAATAAATCCTTTCTGGAAGTAAAGGAAAAGATCAAAGGAAGAACGGATAAAAACCGCATTAACATTGATGGCTTTACTTCCGATTTCTCGGACGACCACCGTTTGTTCCTCATGGACAGGCTTCGGAAAAACATGGATTTACAGCCTGTAATGGTGAATAGTTACCGCCGGATTACGCTGGTAAATAAATTGGTCGAAGAACGTTTGACCATTGATTTTGATATTGTAAACGGAACCCTGGATGCTCCGAACTGCAAGAAACAAACACTTTCTTCTGTTGTTATTGCAGAATTAAAACAGCCCAAACTTGATAGAACTTCTCCATTCTATCAATTAATGAAACGCGAGCTTGTTCGTCCGTTTCGCATATCTAAATTTTGCTTCGGCATGATTGATCTGTATGACGAAAATCGTCTGAAATCAAACAGGTTCAAAGCAAAAAAGCTACTTATACAAAAACTAATAAACAATTCATCACATGCTCCTCGCCCACAAACCGGATTCTGAACTATTTGGTATTTCCTTTTACAACGAAGATCTCTACCCCCTTTTATTTAGAATGATCGTGAACCTGGTGGTTCTGGTAATTCTTATCCGCTTCATGTATTACACGAAAGCAAGAAGAAAAGACTACCTGTTCACTTACTTCATGATCGGAATGATTACTTTCTTTCTGTGTTTCGGATTGAAGAAACTGGATATCGACACCGGAATGGGACTCGGTCTCTTTGCTATCTTCGGAATTCTGCGCTATCGGACTGAAGGTATCGAAATCAAGGAAATGACCTATCTCTTCCTCGTGATTGGTCTTTCCGTAATCAATGCATTAGCATCTAATAAAGTTTCATTGGCCGAAATGGGTGTTATGAATGGTGCTTTACTGCTCTTGGTTGCAGGTCTGGAATACCTCTGGCTTTTAAAACATGAAACCCGCAAGATCATTGTTTACGACCGGATTGATCTGATCCAGCCGGGGAAATACGAAGAAATGATGTTGGACGTTCAACAAAGAACCGGTTTAAAGATCAACCGTATCGAAATCGGCAAGATCGATTTCTTACGCGATGTAGCGCAGTTAATGATCTTTTACGATGGAGATATTCAGTCATTCGGCACAGGTGCCGGACCAAGCGACCAGGAATAGAACATTATATAAAACGTAGGGGCGAAAAATTTTTCGCCCCTACGTTTTATAACCATCAATCTGAAATTATCAAATAAATTTCTTCTCTTTATGCTGGTGCGAGCATCTTGCTCGTGCTGATCAAAATCAGTTTATTACCATTCAAACGCTTTCTTCTCCTTCGGATCTTTCACCTTTTTCGTTCTCGTTTTCGTCGTTTCCGGGAAATGGAATGCCATTCCAAAACGGATATTGAGCGCATTCAGCCATTCCTTATGCGGCTCCTGCTTTCCATAAATATTGGTCAACCCCAATGAATAAGAAGGGATCAGGTATACCGAAGCATATTTCGAAAAACGGTACTGAACTCCTGCAGAGAACAACAAATTGATTCCTGCACTGTTCATCCCTTCAATGGTTTTTAGGTCCTCCGGGCTAACATCCCGTCCAAGTGAATCCGTAATGGTTGTTTGCGTTTTCAGGCTCAATGGAATGTATGGTTGAATTCCTGCTCCTGCAAGGAACTGAACTTGTTTCCCGTAAGTAAAATACACCTGAATGGGCAATGCCAGCATGTTGTATTTGCGGTCGTATGAATAGGTGCTGTCTGTTGTCTCCGATTTAAACTCATACGATTCTCCGTATCGGTCAATGGATAAACCGGCCTCAACACTTAGAAAACGGTGAACCCTGTTCCGGATCCCGATCTGGTAAGTCCAGCGATTGACCATCTTCTCATCTTCCCTGATTCCCAAAGGCCTTCCGAACAAGTCTCCGTTTGGTTCAATTTTGTGGGAACCGATGCTGTAACCAGCTCCGATAAATGCTGTGAAATCCGCTAATCCTTTGTCGGGATCGTATTTACTGTCAGCATCTTTTGCCTCTTTATCCGATTCGGCTGCTGTTTTCTTTTTAGTCGATTCAACCTTTCCGGTAGAAATTTGTGCATGATTCACAAAAGGACTAAAAATTAATAACGTTAGGACTGCTAATTGTTTCATGAAAAGCTTATTTTCGTAAGAATGTAAAGATACAATCTTTGGTTAAAAAATTGGTTATACTTAAAATACCTATCAATGTCTAGAAGTGAAAAATTGCCTAAAAAGAAGAAAAGTTTTATTCGCAGACTTTTCAAGTGGACAGGACTTACCCTGTTATTCTTATTAATTGCAATCATCCTGGTTCCTATAATTTTCAAGGATGAGATTAAGGAGATGGTATTGAAAGAAGTCAGTAAATCATTGAAGGCTGATGTGACCATCAAAGACTTTGATCTGACCTTCCTTTCCACGTTCCCGAATGTTACCATTCAATTATATGACACGAAGGTAACAGGTAGAACGGAATTTAAGGGCGTAGAGTTGGCAAGTGTCAAAACTATTGAGGCACATGTAGGTTTATGGGATGTAATCGGTGGCGATGAGATCGAAATCGATGAAGTACATATCTCCGACGCAAAGATCGATGTACGCGTGGATCCGGACGGAAAAGCGAACTACGATATCGTGATCCCGGAAGAGGATCAGCCGGTTGATCAGGAACCGTCTAAATTCAAAATGTCTCTGAAGGAATATTCCTTAAAGAACATTGAGATCGTTTACGACGACCAGGCTTCGGATATGTATGCAAATATCAAAAACCTGAACCATACTGGTGCCGGAGACTTGACTGCAGATGTCATCGATTTTGAAACAAGCACGCAGATGGATGAATTGACGCTCGAAATGGAGGGCTTGAGTTACCTGTCAAAAGTGAAAACAAATGCAGATGTAAACTTGTTAATGGAGTTCAAGGAGAACGATTCGAAATTCACACTGAAAGAAAATAGCTTCGCGCTGAATAACTTCCACCTGTCATTGGATGGCTTTTACCAGATGCTGAAAGATCACGATCAGATCGACCTGAAAATGAATACGAAGGAGATCAGTTTCAAAGATTTATTATCATTGGTACCTAGTTTCTACCAAAGTGGTTATGAAAGTATGATCGCTAAGGGCGATTTAAAAATGAACGGGGAAGTAAAAGGCCGCTTGGATGAGAAAAACCTTCCGGGCTGGGATTTTGGTTTGAATGTGCGAAAAGCCATGATCCAATATGCCGGACTGGGTTCTATTAATAATATTACGGTAGATGCAGGTTCTAAATTCGCAGGTGGCTCAAACCTCGATAAAATGACCCTGGATGTAACCAAGTTCCATTCCGAGTTCGTTGGAAATCTCATCGATGCTAATCTGAAACTAAGAAACCCGATCACGGATCCGCTCATCGATTCCAAATTGAAAGCACGGGTAAACCTGGCAACACTTGGAAAAGTAATGCCTTTGGCTTAAGGAGAATCCTATAAAGGAAAATTGAATGCAGATGTGGCGCTGAACGGGCGCATGAGTGCTATTGAGACGGAGCAATACGAGAAATTCCATGCACAGGGGCTTATCGAGTTGTTCGATTTCCTGTATAAGTCGAAAGACCTGAACGAAGATGTCAACGTGAAAGACCTGACCTTCCGTTTCAGTCCGCAAAACCTCTCCCTGGAAAAAATGAATGCTACAATGGGTAGATCGGATTTCGCTATGAGCGGGAAGATCGATAATTACCTGGGCTATTTATTCGGGAACGACAAGAAAGACCAATTGCTGAAAGGGGTCTTTGCTTTCAATAGTAACAACCTGGATCTGGATCAGCTCATGGGAGTTTCTGCAACACCTGCAGCTGCAAACCCGGCTTCGGCTGAACCTGCTCCGGTAGATCCGAATGCGGAACCTTTGTTGATCCCTGAAAATGTGGATTTCGATTTGAATACAAGCATTCAAAAAATGCATTACAACGGAATCGATATCAACAGCATCAAAGGAAATGTGAACATGAAAGAGGAAGTGGCTTCCCTCAACGGCTTAACCATGAATACCATGGGCGGAAATGTTGGATTGCGCGGAAGCTATAGCTCCAAAGATCACAACAAGCCGGCAATCGATATGGGCTACAACCTGAAAGACATCGATATCCAGGAAATAAGCAAGCACTTCTTAACTATTCAGAAATTGGCTCCTGTTGCCAAATTCGCAAAAGGAAAGTTCAGTTCTACCTTAAACATGAAAGGCGATTTGACAAAAGCCATGGAACCGGTATACAATTCATTGACCGGCGACGGAGAATTCTTCACCAATTCGGTTACTGTCAGCGGATTTGAGCCTTTAAAGAAACTAGGTGATGCCCTGAACATGGATAAGTTGTCTACCCAGACTTTCAAAGACGTGAAAGTATTCTTTGCCTTTAAGGATGGAAAGATGAGCTTGAAAAAACCTTTGAAGATCAAAATGAGTGGCATTGATTCGGAAATTACCGGGTCCACTTCCTTTACTCAGGACATCGATTACAAAATGGTGATGCAGGTTCCGAAAGAAATGATTCCTTCCGGGGCTCTGAAAGCGGCTGAACAAGGTTTGGCTAAAGTAAACGGCGTTGTTCCGAAATTGAATGTCGCTTCTATCCCGGATGTCATTCCGGTAAGTGCCCTGGTTGGCGGAACAGTCACTAAACCGGTCATCAAAACAGATTTCAAAGAAGCTTTATTGAAAGCAACCGGAAACCTGAAAGACAATATCAAAGAACAAGGAAAAGAAATGCTCAATAAGGCAAAAGATTCCGTGAAAACCATTGTCGACAATAAGGTGAAAGAAGTCAAAGAAGATCTTCAGAAGAAAAAGAATGAGATCATGGCCGACGCACAGAAAGAAGCAGACAAGGTAAAAGCCGAAGCCAAAAAAGCAGCAGACCAGGTACGTGCCGAGGCCGATAAGCAATGTACCGATGCCGTCGCAGCAGCCGGAAGCAACCCGATCAAGAAAAAAGCAGCCGAGCTTGCATGCAAGGAAGGCAAGAAAAAAGCCGAAAACAGCGCTGTAAAGATCGAACAGGAAGGAAATACCAAAGCAGATGCAATCATGAAAAAAGCTCAGGAAAAAGCAGATGCTGTGAAATAATAAAAATCAATTAGGTAGGGGCGAAAAAATTTTCGCCCCTTTTTTTATTCAATTTCCATCAACCTTCCCCGCATAAACCTCCTTCCGCATCTTCAGCAATCCCGCCAGTATCTCAGAAGACAAATCGTAAA
>CAMPIU010000004.1 GCA_946886545.1 uncultured Flavobacteriales bacterium
GGGGAATTTCCGTATTGCTTGCTCTTCCTACCAATTCGGCTTGTACAGAGCATTTTTTGAATTCTGCAGCTAATGAAAGCCCGTAATCGTGGTTGTTTTGGTAAACGGTAGAACCCGGAAAATAAAGTTTGTAGTAATCAATATTGTACCATTCGTAGCGGTAAACGGCCAGCACTTTCAACACGTGATTCTCATTTGCAAAAAAACGATAGGTGGGAGTTATCCAGAGCGCATTTTTCGGCGCATAGGAAAACTCGAAATTATTCGTAGGAAAGTTGAGTAAGCTTGCAAGAGCAAAGTCGAGTGAAAAACCTTGCCGGTTGATCAGGTATTGTTTAAAATGAGCATAGACCTGGTCTGAAAGAATGTGTCTGCGAAACAAACCTGCAATGGCATTGCTGAATTCGTTGTGATTGGTTGGTGTCAATTTTGGGAGTTCCAGCGTGTCTTTACAAAAGTCCTCCATGAATTGGTTGACCTCTTCAGCGGAATCAAAGAATGCGAGGCCCTGAATGACCTTTTTCAAAGGTTGATCGATCGAGTCCATGAAATCTGTGATTGATTTTACTCCCGGATTATCAAGAGCCTGTTCTCGTATAATTGCGAATTTGTTTTCAAAGATATCAGCGCTTCTCAATCGTTTCCGGTAATTTTCGATCGTGTCCCTGTCATTCTTTCCTCCAAAATAAACGGAAGTTCTTGCTCCGAAACCCAGTGCATTGGATTGAGTACTGTCACCTAATAAAAAGCTTTGTGAAGATGAAATAGAAAAGGAAGCATTTCTCAGAAAGGATTGCCAGGCAGTCGGATACAAGTATTCACTTAGATTGATGTGTGGATTCGTTGACCAGTAAGGTGTGAACTCAATGGCCAGATCTTTCGGAATAACGATACTCCCGGCATCCGTAAAATTATTGTAGAGAGCAGTTTCTAAAGCATTCAAAGTCTTTGGGGCCAAAACGGTTGTTGGCTGCATTCCGGTAATTGCAGATGCAGGAGATGCAGGAGCTGTTAATCGTTGCAACTTTTCCTGCGAGTCATCCTGTGCAAATGTGAAGACTGATAAACAGGAAATCCATCCAAAAAGCAAAATTTTCATGGCGCCAGGAATTTGATTTTAATACTTATTTGGGGTCTGTCCTGCACCGATGTCGGATTTTTATGGCATACCAAAACCGTTCCGTTCACTTTGAAGTTGACTTCAATTTGATCTACTTCACCGGCGGGACAAGTCAGGGTTGAGCTAACATACGTTGTTCCCCGTAGAGAACTTCCCTTGCCTAAGCCCTGTGAACCATTGTCTATAAGTGTAGGGATGTTGTTGTTGGTTGGAGTAGCAAAATCGGTAGTTGCTGTTGTTGCAGAAGAAATGATCTCCACCTGAAAAGTAGCAGCAGCGTCGTCTGCTAATGTGAAATTACATTCGTAAGGATAAACAATAGTTTCCTGATCAGTCATAAGAATAGCGGGTTAAAATGCATACCAAAGTAATATAAATTCTGAATTCAATCAATTAGGGTCAGATTTTTTTTGGAAAATGAGTAGATTAAATGGGATTAGCGTTCCTAACACATCTCAGCTTAGTACAAATAAAAAATCCCAGGCGTTGTAAAGCCTGGGATCAGTTCTGGCAGAGAGGAAGAGATTCGAACTCTCGATACAGTTACCCGTATACTACCTTTCCAGGGTAGCTCCTTCAACCACTCGGACACCTCTCTATTTTAGTGGAGTGCAAAAATACAACTTTTCTTTGAATCCGGATAATCCTTGTAGAATACTTTGAATGATTTTTTGGAATTCATTCATTTTCCTCTTTTAACCTGTTTACTTCTTTCTGAAGTTGATGGACCTTGTTCAACAGGTGTTTAATGGTTTCCAGGCCTTCGATATTGATCTCCAGTTCATAATGCAGATGCATGTATTTTTCGAGATCGGAGAGTTGTTCAAAAGAAATATACAGGGTTTCGTCGGAATGAATCAACTCAATTAAGCCATGTTCATCCAGTTTTTGCACGAATGAAGTTTCAATGTTGTAATAAACGCAGCATTGTTCAATGGAGATCTTATTTGCTGTTTCCATGTTCTTTTGTTTTACGTTCTTTGGCAAGCTGCTCGACTAATTCTTTTTCCTTCGCTGTAAGTCCGGTTGGGATCTTGATTTGGTAAGTCACATACAAATCGCCGAATACTCCCTCCTTTTTATAGATGGGAAAACCTTTTCCTTTTAGTCGGACTTTCGTGCCGTTTTGAGTTTCAGGAGCTATGGTCATCTTCACCTTTCCCCCAAGTGTATCAATAATTTCTTCCCCGCCCAATAGTGATTTATAGAGATCAAGGGATACATTCATATACAGATCATTTCCTTTGCGCGTATATGCCGTATTGTTTTTAATTTCGAAGGTAATATACAAATCGCCATTGGGACCGCCGTTTACACCGGGAGCACCATATCCGGCCAATTTTATTTCCTGACCATTCTCAATCCCGGCAGGTACGGTTATGCGTATATTTTTTCCATTTACCGTAAATGTTTGCTGATGGGTTTTATATGCTTCAGTTAAACTTAGCTCCACCGCTGCACGAAAATCCTGACCTTTAAACCTTGTTTGCCTTCCACCACCGCTATTACCGAACATCGAAGAAAAGAAATCCGAGTAGCCGCTTTCATCCCCGTAAGTAAAATATTCGCTACCGCCAAATGGATTTCCCTGGCCTTGCGCACCGGATGATCTTTGCTGTTTGCGTGCTTGTTCAAATTGCTCGGCATGCTTCCAGTCTTTTCCGTACTGATCATATTTCTTCCTGTTTTCAGGATCTCCCAATACTTCATTTGCCTCGTTGATCTGCTGGAATAGTTTTCCGGCTTCGGGGTTGTTGGGGTTTAGATCAGGATGATGTTTACGTGCCAATTTCCGATACGCTTTTTTGATATCGTCGGTAGTTGCATTCCTGTCAACACCTAAAATTTTATAATAATCAATGTAATCCATGTTATAGGCCTTGTAGTATTAAGTTAAGGTTTAAATGGGTATTATGCAAGTTAATAAAAGATGCTTAAATTTCAGAGAATTGATGCATGATTTTGGTTTTTAGGTTCGAATCTTATTGAAATAGAATGAATTCGTCACCTTTTCAATACCTGTTTTTTTTGTAAAAAGGTAAAAGAATAGCCGATCTTTGACCAATCAGAAAAAATAATTAGCACACATTTAAATTAAACGAGAAATGACAGTTAAATCTTTTCAAATCCTGCTAAACATAATTTTTGCAATCATGAGTATAAACTCCTTTGGACAAAACTTTGAGTGGGTAAAACAAATAGGCGCTGCCGGCTGGGATGAAGGAACTGCTATAAAAACAGATCAAAATAATCATATTTACACCGTAGGACTTTTTATTGGAACAGTTGATTTTGATCCGGGGATAGGTATTTTCAACCTGACCTCCGTTGGAGAAAAAGATGCCTTCATATGTAAATTGGACGCTGCAGGAAATTTTCTTTGGGCGAAACAATATGGAGACAGTGCTGCGATTGACGAAAAAAGCTCTCTTGGAATAGACTTTTCCGGGAATCTGTACATCACCAATTCATTTTTAGGAACTGTAGATTTTGACCCCGGGATTGGAACCTTTAATTTAACTTCTCAGGGATCGGATAGAGATATTTTTATCCAAAAATTAGATGCAAATGGAAACTTTATCTGGGCTAAACAAATAGGCGGACCATTTGTTCCTTTATTTCCAACTCCAGCCCATAGCAATGCTATTTCAGTTGATGTCATTGGAAATCTATACCTGACAGGATATTTTGACGGAACGGTAGATTTTGATCCGGATACAACTTCCACTTTTAATATGACTTCTCAATTTAATGCCAGCGATATCTTTATCTGTAAATTGGATACCGACGGCAATTTTGTTTGGGCGAAACAATTCACCGGGACACAGTCTCATGGCGGAGTTGGTTATGCTCTTGATGTAGATGGAAGCGGTGATGTATATTCCACCGGAACTATTGGCGGAACTGTTGATTTTGATCCGGGTCAGGGGACTTTTTATCTTAATCCTTCAGTCCCGCTTCAAACGGAAATTTATGTTAGTAAATTAGATGCAATGGGCAATTTTGTTTGGGCAAAAGCAATGGGCCCCGGTGAAGGTTCTGCGATTGTTTTAGACGAGAATAGTGCTGTATATTCCAGTGGCTGGACTCCTTCCGGATATGTACCTGCTATTAATAAGCATGATTCAGCCGGTAATCTTTTATGGTCGAGACAACTTGGTGGATCGAATGGGCAATCCATAGCATTGGATAACAGTGGCAACGTATATACAACAGGTCTTTGTTTTGGAACTAACGACTTTGATCCGGGGCCGGGAGTTTTTAATCTTACAGGAGGAACCAGTGATTCTTACATCAGTAAGTTAGATTCAACAGGTAATTTCGTTTGGGCAGGTTTGTTAACCGGGACCAGCCAGGTTTGGGTGAATTCTTTAGACGTTGATACCGATAATAATGTATACACGATTGGTTATTTTAATGAGACAGCCGACTTTGATCCTTCCACCTCAATTTTCAATCTAAATAGTCCGGCTGTTGGTTATGACATTTTTATCCACAAATTAAGCACAAATGCTGTTGCGGGACTTGCTACAACTGGTTTTGAAGAGTATATTAAAATATTTCCGAACCCAACTGAGGGCAATCTTATAATTGAATTTGACAGGGAATATGATGAGCTGAATTTAGTTCTTAGAAATATACTTGGGCAAGTAGTAACAACAAAAGATATAAGTTCCGAAAAACAAATGGAACTGCAAATTAATGGAGAAAGTGGTATTTACCTCTTGGAAATATCTGATCGGGAAAATCACAAAGCAGTTCTAAGGATTATTAAGAAATAAAGTGTTCAACCTTTATTGCACTAGAGTTATCTGAATTTTCTCAATCACATGCTTTGATTTCAACTTATTCGGAACGAGCTGAATCTCTACCTGCGAATGAGTATTGGCTTGCACCTGGACGATCTGAACATCAAACCGGTAGGGGCGTAAAATTTTACACCCATACCGGTTTATTCTATATTTTTTTACGCTAAAATCACATCATCTCTTCGTTCACCGATCTGCTGTCTCCACATGGCGTAATACAAGCCTTTTTCATCCAGTAATTCACTGTGCTTCCCGGTTTCGATGATGAGGCCTTTTTCCAATACGAAAATGCGGTCTGCATGCATGATAGTCGACAAACGATGCGCAATCAGAACTGTAATGTGTTCTTTTTTGTCGGTAATCTCACGAATTGTGTTCGAAATAGCTTCTTCCGTTAATGAATCCAAAGCAGAAGTCGCTTCGTCGAAAACCATCAATCTTGGATGGCGTAACAAAGCTCTGGCAATCGACAAACGTTGTTTTTCACCACCGCTCAGTTTCATTCCACCTTCACCGATTACAGTGTCGATCCCGTTTTCACTGCGGGCGATGAGGTTCGTACACGATGCTTTATTTAAAGCCTCGTTGATTTCGTCATCCGTTGCATCCGGTTTTACGAACAAGAGATTTTCTTTGATTGTTCCGGAGAACAATTGCGTGTCTTGTGTTACAAAGCCCAGTTGCTGCTGCAATTCTTCCTTGTCAATTTCGGTACTGCTTACCCCGTTGTAGGTAATCTCACCTGTTGGAGCGCTGTACAAACCAACCAATAATTTCACCAGTGTACTTTTCCCCGAACCGCTTGGCCCGACGAAAGCAATGGTTTCTCCTTTGTTCACTTCAAACGAAATGGAACTCAATGCATCGTAAGTAGCGCTTTTATGACGGAAACCTACGTTGTTGAAAGCTAATTTTTCAATTGCATTTAATTTGGTCGGTTTCGATGGTTTCACTTCGACCGGTGTATTGATGATTTGTTCAAAATTATGCAAGGATGCTTCTGCTTCTCGGTAAGAGATGATCACGTTACCGACTTCCTGCAAAGGTCCGAAAATAAAGAAGGAATAGAACTGTAATGTCATAATCTGACCTAAGGTCAAGGTGTCTTTGAATAACAAATACATCAGGAAGAACATGATGGACTGGCGCATGAAATTCACAAAAGTTCCCTGGATAAAGGAAATGCTTCGGATCTGTCGCACCTTTTTCAATTCCAGCTGCAGAATTTTGCGGGTAGTGTCGTTCAAGCGTTCTGTTTCCTGTGTTGCAAGCCCCAAACTTTTCACCAATTCGATGTTGCGTAAACTTTCCGTGGTACTTCCCGCCAATTGATTGGTTTCCTTTACAATAGTGGTTTGTACTTTCTTGATGCGTTTGGATAATTTATTCGTAATGAAACTCAGCAATAAAGCTGATCCCAAATAGACAAGAATTAATCCCGGATGAACACTCAATGCATAAACGATCACAAAGACCAAACCTACCAATGAAGTAAAAAGGATATTTACAAAGTTCATGATGAAGCGTTCATTGTCTGTCCTTACTTTTTGAAGGATATTCAATGTTTCACCACTGCGTTTGTCTTCGAATTCATTGAATGGAATTTGTAAAGTGTGTTTCAAACCGTCGGTGTAAATGTCTGCACCCACTTTTTGGATCGTCAGGTTCACAGTATAATCCTGGAAAGCTTTGGCAATGCGGCTCACCATAGCTGCTCCGATAGCTAAGCCAATAAATGATCCGACTCCAACAAGGAATTCCCTTTGGGCGAAATCGTCTTTATGATTTGCAAATTTGTCGAGGATTCTCCCGAAGATATAAGGGTCTAAAAGTGAGAAAATTTGGTTGATACTTGCTAGTATCATGGAAAGGAACACAAGTCCTTTGTAACGTTTTAAGTAGGATACGAGTATTTTCATGAAATCTAAATTTGGTGTTTTTTTCCTGAGGAATGAATGATATTGAAAATAATAATGAGTTTGAATTGTTGTTTCAACAGGAGGTGTAAAAGTAATAAAAAGTTGGGTTTAAAACCACAATAGGTCACATAGAAAACATAGAATAATTATACTAAAACAGTTGCGGTATTTTACTTAAGCGATACAATCTTCCTTTTATCAACTATGTGACCTATATTCCTATGTGGTTCAAAAAAACCTCCCTTCAGTTTGATCCGAAGAGAGACTCGTGTTTATTATTAGGGGTAACTCAAACTTAATGGTCTGCAGCAACGGCTTTTGAACCTTTCTTGTAACGGATTAAAAAGACTACCGGAACACAGATCAGGATCAAACAAGCTACCATGAAGAATCCGTGGTTGTAACTTACCAGCATTTGTTGCCTGGTCATTAATCCTTCTATTTGGCGATTGGCCATTTCGGTTGCCTGTACAGAATCATATCCTTTTGAAATGAAATTCTGAGCCAGTAACTGAAGACGTTCGTTCACGGCATCGCTATACTGATTGATATAACCGATCATGTTTCCGCGAACCATGGCATTCGTATTTGTTAAATACACATTGATCAAAGCAATACCCACGGATCCACCTAGCTGACGGATCATGTTCGCCAAACCAATTGCTTGCGGCATATCTTTTGGGTTCAAGCCCTGTACTGCCAAAGTAAGGATCGGAGACATCATGAAGGCCATCCCGAAACCACGCAGAACGAACGGCAGATAGAAATTGCTCTCCGAAGAATCCGGAGAAGAAAATGCCAGCATCATCACGAAGGTGAAAGTCATCCCGATCCCGAAGAGAATCACCGTTTTCGGATTCATTCCTCCACCCAGCAAACGACCTACCAAAGGCATGGCCACGGCTGTACACAATGCTCCGGGAATCATAAACATTCCGGTTTGCGTGGCAGTCCATCCCAGGGAGATTTGTACGAATAAAGGGAAGATAAATACTGTTCCAAAAAGCATCAAACCGAGCAGGAAGTTCATAATGGAACCCATGATCATGTTGTAGTTCTTGTACAAACGGATATTTACAGCCGGATAATCGATCTTCAGTTCCCGGATGATAAATGCGGCCAAACTCGCCACTGCAATAATGGTCATAGCAGTGATCTCATGGCTTTCAAACCAATCCTCTGCTGTTCCTTCTTCCAATACGTATTGAATGGAACCCACGGAGACAACCAGGAATAGAATTCCCCACCAGTCGATTTTCCTGGGTTTGACAGCCCCTGGTCGATTGGTCACATAACGGAAACTTAAAATAGTTGCGGTAATACCAATTGGAATATTCACGAAGAAAATCCAATGCCAGGAAAAATTATCGGTAATATAACCACCAAGAGTCGGTCCGAAGGTCGGCCCAAGGATCAGTCCCATTCCGAAAATAGCATTTGCCGTAGAAATCTTTTCCGGAGGAAAGGCTCCGATGATAATGGATTGTGCCGTTGAAAGCAAACCACCACCACCTAAACCTTGCACGAAACGCCAGAAAACGAGTGTCCAAAGATTGGTGGAAAGACCACACATCAGGGATGCTAACGTAAAAATCACAACGGAGCCTGTAAAGTAATTCCGGCGACCGAAAAAGTCGCTGAGCATACTCGTCAATGGAATAATGATCACGTTTGAAATAGCATAAGCTGTTACAACCCAGGCAATTTCTGTTGTTGTTGCACCTACATTTCCACTGATCTCACGTAATGAAACGTTTACAATGGTCGTATCGAGTAATTCGAGAATGGCACAACTGATTGCCGTGATGACCAGGATCCACTTTTCTGCTCCCGTCGGATAAACGATGGGTGTTTTTAAAGCTGGAGTTCCTGACATTATTTAACTTTTACAGATACGTATGCGCTTAATCCGGGGAAGAGAATTTTCATTTCCTCTTTCGTCAAATGATCAATCGTGATTTTTACCGGAACGCGTTGTACAATTTTCACGAAGTTACCGGTTGCATTATCAGGAGGCAATAAGGAGAATTTAGCACCTGTGGCACCAACGAATGAATTCAATTTTCCGGATAATTTGATGTGCGGATAGGCATCCACTTTAATTTCAACCGGCTGACCGATTCGCATGTGTTCCAATTGTGTTTCCTTGAAGTTTGCACTTACCCATAAGCTGGAGTTGTCAATTGCCGAACAAACCGCCTGACCTGTAGAAACGTATTGTCCCACTTCAATGCTTCTTTTGGAAACGATTCCGTCACATGGCGCTTCGATTGTCGCGTAATCCAATTGGGTGAGGGCCAGTTTCAGTTCTGCTTCACGCTGACGGATCAGTGCTTCAGCCAAAGAAATCAAAGAAACCTGACCCATCGCCTGGGATCTTACTCCGGCAGATTGTGATTGAGAAACTTTCAATTGTTTCAAAGCAGCATCGTATTGAGCTTGTGCTACTTCCAGTTCGGCATTGCTGTTGTCCAATTCGGATTGAGTAGCAGCTTTGGCAGCAAACATATTCTTAGTGCGCTTGTTGTCCTCTTTCGCTTTATTCAGTTTTGCTTTTGCGGAATTGATGGTTTCCTGAGTTGATTCCGTGGAGAACATCGCAGCACTCGCATTCTGATTTGAAGCTACCGCATTGCTTTTAACGGCATTCAGATTTGCTTTTGCATTTTCCAAAGCTGCTTCAGCCTGAGCTACTTTTGCCTTGTATTCCGTGTCGTCTATTGTAACAAGCAATTGTCCTTTTTTCACTTCCTGGTTGTCTTCAAACAAGACTTCCTTCACGTAACCGGTGATTGAAGAACGGATCGGGATAATGTTCGCGTCCAGTTGTGCGTTATCTGTTGATTCGGTATTTCCACCCATCATGAAGATGATGATTCCCACAACAACAGCTATTATGATTCCTCCAATGATGAATTTCATTCTGGAGCCTTTCCTCTTTTTTTCTTTTTTGTTTTCCATGTCTGTTTAGTTTTAAAATTTGATTGAACCTGATGTTGCGTTGATTGTTGAAATGGCATTCATTCGTTTGATTTCGTGAACTTTCTTGTTGAGTTTTGCCTGGAGTTCAGCGTTTAATTGTGACAAATAATTTACAACCGTGATCTTACCATTTTCCATTTGTGCTATTGCTGTTGTTGTTACGCTGTGTCGTTTTTCAATGATGATATCATCTTTTTCGATCATCTGGGCAAGCGCGTTCAATTGAGCTGTTTGTGTGTTTAAAGAAGATTCAATGTTAAAGAGGAAGGCATCTTTTTGGATTTCAATTAAGCTTTTGTTTAACTCAACCTTTGTCTTCTCCCTTTTCAATCCGTATAAGGAACTAATGTTCCAGCGGATCGTCAGGTTAGCACTTCCGAAGAACCGCAGATCCTGATTGATGAAGTTTGGACCCGGACGACCATAGTTTCCGGCAGCTCCTACAGTTACTCTCGGAATTGCGTTGACATTGATCTGTTTGAAACGGGCATCCAGCAACTTCGCCTGAAGATCAAAAATCTTCATTTCAGGACGTTGAATTTCAATGCGTGCAGCAGTTCCACCGATAGGCGTTTCTTCAAGAACTGTGTTTTCGTCGACTGGTTTTCCAATATAAAGTGTTAGGGTTTTGTATAGCCCTTCCAATTGGAACTTCGATTCAATGATGTTTTGCTCTGTTTTTAGGATTTCAGCTTCCAATTCATCCAAAGAACTCGATAGAACCAAACCATTATCCACACCGGCTTTCATGTTTTTAGCTCTGTTTGTCAGATCTTCTTTATAAAGCTCGAGGATTCTTAAATTCTCACGGCCTAAAAGCACATTTACATACAATTGATTTAACCGTTCCACCAATTTGTAAAGCTCCACCTCGTTTTGCCGGATAGTTAATTCGGTACTCAATTTTTCAACGCTGTGCTGTGATTTCGTTAGTCCGCCATCGATGATTGTTTGTTCCAGGCTTAGGGAAGTCAAATAAGCATCGTGGGGGAATTTCATGTCCATTCCGGGGAAATCAAATTGAACAACCTCCGTATTGTAAGTTGCTTGTCCCAAGAATGAAAGTTTCGGTAGCCAGTTTTCACGGATTCCTTTCTCATTTTGTTCTGTTTGCTTTAGCGTAATTTCGTTTTGTCTGATTAATGGGTAATTTTTCTTGGACCAGGCAATGCAGGAGTCCAGAGAAATGGAGTTTTGTGAAAACCCGATTCCTGTGATTGCAATGCTCAGTACTGTCAGTAATTTGTACATAATTGTTTGTGTTATTGAAATTTGAATGAAATGAAGTCTTTGACAGATTGTTTGATTTTATTTTTTGCCTCACCATCCCATTCATAGTCATACTTTTTAAGCATTACTGAATAAAGAGGCGATGCTAAGAATGGATAAGCACAGAGTGAATGCAGATTGACCATGAAAGTGACCGGATCGAAGGTTTCAATTTCTTTATTGGCAAATGCTTCTTTCAATGTTGGAATTAGCATAGACCGCTGATTTTTCAAATGTTTGACTTTTTCATGAAACATCTCCGGATTAATGGAAATTTCCTTGATGATGAACATCGACATTTGAGGATATTCGGTAAAGAATTCGAACATGTTGTCAACGTATTGCATTAAACGGTCTTTGATAGGAAGCGATTTATCACCGATGACTGTCATTTGCGCAAAGTATTTTTCCAGGGCCCCATCAAATACAGCATCGAATAGTTTCTCTTTACTCCTGAAGTAATAATGAAGCAAAGCCTTGTTTATTCCGGCTGTATCAGCGATGTCCTGCATGCGCGCACCATAAAGACCATACTTCATGAAAACCTCTTTAGCTGCTTCCAAAACTTTTTCTTCGGTTGTTGAATCTTTTAATCCCATAGTTTAATTATTAAGTTTAACCATTTGGTTAAACCATTTTGCAAAAGTAAATCCTTCATTTTATTTTACAAGCATTTTTTTAAAATAAATCCTGAAATTTTTTTGGGAAGCCCTTGTTTTATGGACTTAAAATGTGTGTTTATACAGAAAGTTGGATCATTGGACGAAATGCGGCTTCTATCAACTAGTGAAATTGTTTAAATTTACATCATGAATAATTTCGAGATTACAACTCCAACAACGATTGTCTTTGGGAAGGACCAATTGACAAGAGTTTCTCAATTGCTCAAAACACAGGCAGTTGATGGAAAAGTGATTGTTTTATACGGTGGTGGTTCGATTGAAAGATCGGGTTTTTTGGACCAGCTGAAAGCTGAATTAAAGGATCTGGAAATCCACTTTTTTAAAGGAATTGAAGCAAATCCGGAATACACGACTTTAATGAAGGCGGTGGAGTATATCCGCGAACATCAAATCGGATATATGCTGGCAGTTGGCGGCGGTTCTGTAATCGACGGAGCGAAATTTATTTCAGGAGCGGTGAATTATCAGGGTGATCCCTGGGACGTGCTAAACCAGGTTCCGGGAGCAGTATTTACTTCTGCCATTCCCTTTGGATGTATTTTAACTATTCCGGCTACCGGATCCGAATCCAATTCGGGAGCAGTTATCAGCCGATCTGAACTGAAAGAAAAAAGAACCATGGGAGGACCTTTATTCTTCCCAAAATTTGCATTGTTGGATCCGACTTTCGTTGCAACTTTGCCGAAGCGTCAGATTGCGAATGGAGTAATTGATGCGTTTACACATACAATGGAGCAATATTTAACTTTCAAAGGAGAGAATTTATTGCAAGAACGTTACGCAGAAGGAATTCTTTCGACGCTAATTGAAATCGGTGAAAAAGTATTGGAAAATCCGGCTGATTATGACCTGGCTGCAAATCTGATGTGGTGTGCCAATCAAGCCTTGAACGGTCTCCTTCGCTGCGGTGTAACAACTGATTGGGCAACTCACATGATCGGACATGAATTGACAGCTTTACATGGAATAGATCATGCTCAATCGCTGGCAATTATCGCTCCCAGATTGTATGAAGTGAAATTCGAAAGCAAGAAAGTTAAATTGGCTCAATACGGAAGACGCGTCTGGAACCTCGAAGGTTTAGACGAACAAGTGGCGAGAAAAGCCATTGCCAAAACAGAAGAGTTTTTTCATAAGTTAAATGTAAAAACGAGAATCTCGGAATACACTTCGGATTATCATGACACGGCACAAATTATTCATGACCGTTTTGTTCAGCGTGGCTGGCTTGGATTGGGAGAAAATAAGGATTTGACTCCAAAAGAAGCAGAATACATTGTTAATCAGGCTATTTAATGGGACTTTCAGACAGATATACCATTCGGAGAGAAGCAACTCCTGCTTTACTGGATTTATTGACCCAAACTACCCTGGGAACAAATGGTGCCCGCTACAAGCATTTAGATACTCCAACCCGCATTTTGGAAGCAGATAATCCCTTATTTATTTCTCTGGAAAGGGATGGAAAAGTACAGGGTAATTTGACTTTGTGTGATCGTGGCAAACAGTGGTATGTGCGTTATTTTGCCTTTGCAAATCAGAAACAGGCATCAAAAAATGTGAATCGTGTTCCGAAAAGCAATTCGCGCTTAAAAATGGAAATGGCGAGTTTCTTTGATGAAATTTTTGACGGAAAATTGGGAGATGCTCCCGATGCTTTCTATGCCTATATCGACCCGGCAAACGACCGCAGTAAATGGATGTCCGAACAGTTCGGATTCCGCACGGAAGCGCAATTGATCTCGCAATCATTCAGCAGAACCAAGCCGCGCAGTGTTGCCCATGTTCGACAAATTGAAACAGAGGCTCAGATCAACGAATGTTTGGCAAAAATAGCCGGCTCACATGCTTTTTTTGTGGAACACCATGCAAAAAGAGGCCCGTTTTATGGTTATTTTAATCATGCAGGCGAAATCACGGGTTTTGTTAAAGTAACGAAAGCCAATTGGGTGATAGAACGTTTACCGGGAATGCTGGGTGGAATTTTCACGAAGTTAATCACAATAACTCCTGGAATTTGCAGAATAGTGAAACCTAAAAATCACAGTTTCCTGGTTCCTGAATCACTTTGGGTTAAAGACAATGATCCGGGTGTATTATCGGCTTTACTGGAAGGAATTTTGGCGGCAGAAAAAGTGAATATGATGCTTTGGTTCGTTGATCGAAGAGAGCCGCTTTGGAGAGAATGCCGTCAGTATGTGGATTGGGGCTTGTTCCATAAAATGACACCACAACCTGTCGTAGATGTCGTACTGTTGCGGAAGAATCCGCTGAAGATGGACGAATTACGATCCAAGCCAATTTTTGTTGCGGGTTGGGATATGGTGTAGGACTGCTCCTTGACATATCAATCTAACTCATAATTTTGCTCATTCCGGCTTACAAACCTTCTAGCATTTTCACAGCTTCGATTTCGAAAAAATAGTTAAATTCAAATCCAAACGAAATAAACCCTTCGTTTGTTTGTTAACCAGGCAGCGAAGACTTAACTTTGCATGTTGAACAAAGATTTTATGCATCCTTATCAAGCAGGGCCCTTATTGGAGCAAATCATTATCCCCCAGGATTTAAGGGATAAAATGACTGTGGAACAATTACCACAAGTCGCAGATGAATTGCGCCAATACATCGTTGATGTTATTTCTGAGATCGGAAACTCACATTTCGGGGCCAGTTTGGGAGTTGTCGAACTTACTGTTGCCTTGCATTACGTTTTCAATACACCTTACGATCAGTTGGTTTGGGACGTTGGACACCAGGCTTACGGACATAAAATCTTAACCGGACGAAGAGATGTTTTTCACACCAATAGAATAAAAGGTGGAATTTCCGGATTCCCTAAACGTTCCGAAAGCGAATACGATACATTTGGAGTAGGTCACTCATCTACGTCTATTTCTGCAGCATTGGGAATGGCCGTTGCAAGCCGTTACAAAGGAGAACAAAACCGTCAGCACATTGCTGTAATCGGTGATGGGGCGATGACTGCCGGTATGGCTTTCGAAGGAATGAACCATGCAGGTTTTGAAAAGGATGCCAACTTATTGGTGGTTTTGAATGACAATTGCATGTCTATCGACCCGAATGTCGGAGCATTAAAAGAATATTTAACGGATATCACCACTTCCCATACTTATAACAAAGTAAAGGATGAGGTTTGGAAACTGCTTGGAAAAGTAAGCAAATTCGGACCCGATGCACAATCTGTCGTTTCAAAAATCTCAACTGCACTAAAAGGTTCGATCCTGAAACAAAGTAATTTATTCGAATCACTGAACTTCCGTTATTTCGGTCCGGTAGACGGACATGATGCTATCGGATTGGCGAAAGTACTGGAAGACTTGAAAGATATTCCCGGCCCGAAAATTTTGCATTGCATTACGCGCAAAGGAGCCGGATATAAATTTTCCGAAGAAGGAAACCCGACTAAATGGCATGCGCCAGGGGTTTTCAATAAGGAAACAGGAGAAATTGTTAAGATCGTTCCCAAATCACCACAGCCTCCGAAATACCAGGATGTATTTGGTCATACAATCGTAGAATTGGCGGAACAAAACGAAAAGATCATGGGAGTTACTCCTGCAATGCCAACCGGGTGTTCTTTAACATTTATGATGGAAGCCATGCCGGATCGGGCATTTGATGTGGGAATTGCGGAACAGCATGCGGTAACATTCTCTGCCGGATTGGCTACACAAGGATTGATCCCGTTTTGTAATATTTATTCCTCATTTATGCAGCGTGCTTACGACCAGGTATTGCATGACGTAGCCTTGCAAAATCTTCCGGTTGTTTTCTGCCTGGATCGCGGCGGATTGGTCGGCGCAGACGGAGCAACGCATCATGGTGCGTACGATATCGCTTATATGCGGAGTATTCCGAATATGATCGTTTCCGCACCAATGAATGAAGCGGAATTGCGAAACCTGATGTATACGGCACAGGAAAATCATGGACCGTTCTCTATTCGTTATCCACGAGGAAACGGTGTTATGACCGAATGGAAAACGCCGATGAAAGCTGTTCAGATTGGACAGGGGAGAAAGGTAACAAATGGAGAAGATATTGCATTGGTGACAATCGGTCATGTTGGGAATTTTGCCCAAGAAGCAATTCAGTCATTGAAAGACAGTGGAGCCTCTGTTGCACATTACGATATGCGTTTCGTAAAACCATTGGATGAAACCTTGTTGCACGAAGTATTTACCAAATTCGACAAGGTCATTACCATTGAAGACGGTTGTATCATGGGTGGTTTCGGTTCTGCAGTTATTGAATTTATGGTGGATAACAACTATCATTCAAAAGTGGTTCGACTGGGAATTCCGGATAAGTATATTCATCATGGAACTCCTGAACAATTGCATGCTGATTGTGGTTTTGATTCTTTTTCTATTGCCGCGAAAGTGAAGGAAATGCTCAATATTTCCTCTTCTGAAGAACAATCACCTCAAAGTGAAGTAGGATAGAATAATCGAATTCAGGGATTTAATTGTTTTTTCAGTTCGGCGATAAGCTTCGGCAGGTGTTGAATTGAATGTCTGATTATTTTCATGATAATTTTACTTTCGTATATTGGGAATATTATTTCAAAAACAGATTTAAAACCCAGTAAACAGTCGGTTTGCCATTTGGCAAATTAGCAAATTGGCGTTTCGACGTTATGTGACTAATTCCTGGGTTAAACTAGAATCAATCCCTTCCTCTTTCAAATTTCTTCCTATTTTTGCATCCATAGAAAAACAACATGAAACGAACTAAAATTGCTGATTTATTAAGTCAACCGCAAGTCGGTGAAAAGTATCTTGTGAAGGGTTGGGTGCGAGCATTTCGCAGCAACCGTTTTATTCAATTGAATGACGGTTCCACAATCAATAATTTACAGGCGGTAGTTGACTTTGAGAATTTTGATGAGGCAATTTTAAAGAAGATCACAACAGCAGCGTCTGTTGGATTAACAGGTGTTTTGATTGAATCACAGGGAACTGGACAGGCAGTTGAATTGCAGGTTTCAGAGATTGAGATCATCGGTGAAGCAAATCCGGATGAGGTGCAACGCACGGTTATGCAGCCGAAGAAACACAGCTTGGAGTATTTGCGTGAGCAGGCACATTTGCGTTTCAGAACCAACTTGTTCGGAGCGGTTTTCAGAGTGCGTCATGCTGTGAGTTATGCTATTCACCAGTTCTTTAACGACCGTGGATTCTATTACATTCACACACCGATCATCACCGGTTCTGATGCAGAAGGAGCAGGAGAAATGTTCCGTGTAACAAACTTAGACGCGAAGAATCCGCCGTTGAATGAAGACGGATCGGTAAATTATACAGAAGACTTTTTCGGGAAAGCGGTGAATCTAACGGTTTCCGGTCAGCTGGAAGGAGAATTAGCAGCTTTGGCTTTGGGTCAGATCTATACTTTCGGACCAACTTTCCGTGCAGAAAATTCCAATACTTCCCGTCACCTGGCTGAGTTTTGGATGATTGAGCCGGAAGTTGCTTTTAACGACATTCATGACAACATGGATTTGGCTGAAAACATGCTGAAATACATTTGTGAGTACGTGATGAAAAATTGCGAAGACGATTTGAAATTCCTGAATGAGCGTGAAGCACAGGAACAACAATCGAAACCGCAAAATGAGCGCAACGAATTGGGATTGATCGAACGCTTACAGTTTGTAACGACCAATGATTTCAAACGAATCACATACACGGAGGCGATTGAGGTGTTAATGAACTCAAATCACTACAAGAAGAAAAAATTCAAGTATGATGTAAATTGGGGAACTGATTTGCAATCGGAACACGAACGTTATTTAGTTGAAAAAGAATTCAAACGGCCGGTGATCATCACAGATTATCCTGCATCATTCAAAGCATTCTACATGCGTGCAAACGACGGATGTGAACCAGGAAAAGAAACCGTTGCTGCAATGGATATTTTATTCCCTGGAATCGGTGAAATGGTTGGTGGATCTCAACGTGAAGAACGTTTGGATGTATTGAAGAAAAAATGTGCTGATTTCGGAATTCACGAAGAAGAATTGTGGTGGTATTTAGACACACGCCGATTCGGATCGGTTCCGCATGCAGGTTTCGGACTAGGTTTCGAACGAATGGTGATGTTCGTAACAGGTATGACCAATATCCGCGACGTAATTCCATTCCCGAGAACGCCACAAAACGCTGAATTTTAGAAAGAATTTACTAAAGGGTTGCTGAGCGAAGCCGAAGCACCCTTTTTTGAAACAAATAGTTTAACTTTCTTAATAGTTTAATTATCTTTAGTAAGAATAAACCCTCAATGGCACTAAGGCAACAGCTCACCCAGAAACTGGAACAAAGACTTTCCCCACAGCAAATTCAATTGATGAAATTGTTGCAGGTTCCTACTATGGAATTGGATCAGCGTATCAAACAGGAATTGGAGGAAAATCCTGCTTTGGATGAGGGTACCGAAGAAGTAGATGAATACGATAACGATCCGGAAGATGAGTACAAGGATGATGAAAACGAATTTGATACCGATTTCGACATCAGTGATTACTTCGACGATGATACACCCGATTACAAAACACAGGTAAATAATAAGAGTAAGGACGATGAAGAACGGGGAGTACCGCTTTCTGTTGATTCCTCCTTTCAGGATAAACTGACGGAACAATTACATTTATTGGACCTGGATGACACACAATTTCAGATTGCTGATACAATTATCGGGAATTTGGATGAATCCGGTTATTTGAACCGTGAATTGGATGCAATCGTTGATGATCTGGCCTTTTCATCCAACCTCATGGTAACGGAAGAAGAGGTGGAATATGTACTGAAAATCGTTCAGGAACTAGATCCTGCCGGGATTGGCGCCAGGGATTTGAGAGAATGTTTATTACTTCAGATTGCCCGCATCCAGGAAGGAAATATCACCTTGTTTACAGCAAAGAAAATCCTGGAAGATCATTTCGAAGAGTTTACAAAGAAACACTACGATAAGATTCAAAAAAAACTCGAAATTGAGGATGAAGATTTAAAAGAAGCAATTGATGCGATTATTC
Source organism: uncultured Flavobacteriales bacterium (assembly GCA_946886545.1). The sequence continues at coordinate 18,840 of CAMPIU010000004.1, forward strand.
GATTGAATCCCAAGCCGGGAGGATCACTGAAAGATAATTCAAAAAGCATTCAGCAAGTCATTCCTGATTTCATGATCGCTGAATTCGACGGGAAACTGGAATTGTCGATCAATGGAAGAAATACACCTGACCTTAAGGTTTCAAAGGAATACGAACAATTACTCAGAAGCTACGGTGAAGGCGCAAAGACTTCTAAATCGGATAAAGATGCACTCTTATTTGTGAAAACAAAATTGGAAGGTGCAAAGTGGTTTATTGATGCGATTCGCCAGCGTCAACAAACGTTATATACGACGATGCACGCTATTATGATGTATCAGTATGAATTCTTTTTGACAGGAGATGAAACGAATATGAAACCAATGATCCTCAAAGATATTGCGGAAATTGTAGGTCTCGATATATCAACGGTTTCTCGTGTTGCAAACTCTAAGTACGTTCAAACGGCTTATGGGGTTTACTCACTGAAATACTTTTTCTCCGAGTCACTTTCAACCGATTCAGGGGAAGAAGTTTCAACCAGAGAGGTGAAGAAAATCTTAACCGATGCGATCGAAGCAGAAAACAAAAAGAAACCATTAACGGATGAACATTTGGCGAAGTTGCTTAATGACAAAGGATATAACATTGCCAGAAGAACGATTGCAAAGTATCGGGAGCAATTGAATGTTCCGGTTGCACGTTTAAGAAAAGAATTGTAATGAAAGTCGTTTCCAAGATTCTTTCCTGGATTTTTTTACCGCTCCTTGCCCCGGTATATGCGATTCTTATTGCCATGTATGTTGAAAGCTGGGAAGCTGATTTTTATCAGGGTGAAAGCCTGTTTTCCCTGGATGAAAGAGCGAAGGAGTTCTTCCTGTATCTTTTTACGGCCTTTTCATTTCTTGCTCCTGCATTAACTGTTTTATTTCTTCAAACAAGAGGTTCTGTGAGCTCAGTTATGATGGAGAAACGAGCTGAGCGAATTATACCTTCCATCATGGTAGTATTGTTTGGAATCTCCATGTTGGCAATTCTGCTTTTCAAAGTTCCGGAAAGACTGCCAGGCGCACGTTTTGTATTAGGATTGTCACTGGGGTCGCTTCTTGCAGTAATTGTATGCACTGTTCTTACGTTTCGCTGGAAAGTGTCTCTTCATGCAACAGGTATGGGAATTTTGACGGGCTTCCTCTACATGTACTATAGCAAAATGCTTATTTTCCCCATGTGGATATTAATCCTTGCTTTCATTGCCAGTGGAGTTGTCATGTCTGCCCGAATGTATTTGAAACTTCACAGTTTATCCCAGCTCGTAGTTGGTTTTGCGATTGGCTTTGCAGGTCTCGTTATGGGTATCAAATTCTTCTTTCTGTACTATTAGGATTTAAAGAATTCGCGGGATTCTTGTTAAGATAGCCTGTAAAAACTGACCATTTTTGTTAAATTTGTTACGCTTGCGGACAACCTTTCCAACATTTTGTTGTCTGTCAAGTACAGAACTAAAACCAAAACGCGTTGAAAAAATTATTTATCCTAACGGGATTCCTTATTTCCGCAACTATCTCTTTCTCCCAAGAGATTGACTCCAGGATCCTCAAAAACAAAGGCAAAGAAGCCGAAAAAATATATGAATACAATAAGAATTCATATTACTATTTGTTGTTCGAATTAGATCATTCCTATGAGGTTGTTTCGAAGAATTCTCTTTCGAAAGAACAGCGCAAACTGATCAAAAAAGACATCCTTTTTACAGATTCAGACAAACTTAATATTGGGACATCCGGTTTTAATTTTTATGATTACGGTATTAAGTTGTCCAAATCGGAAAGACAATACATCCAACTGGATAAAGAGCGTGTCTTGGTTTTCTATGCAATCCCTGAAATCACAAAGGCTTTTACCACAAGTCCTTCAAACACTAAATAGACCTGATCCTTATGAAGAATTTTCTTTTTGTGCTGCTGGCATTAGCAGCTAATCATGTGTTTTCTCAACAGACAACGATTCAAATGAGCCCCGCAATCAGCGGACAAACAATCAATACCTGTAATGGGTTTATTATTGATTCCGGTGGACAGGGTGGCCCAGGATATGGAAATAACGAAACAGTTGTTGTTACAATTTGTCCGGACACTCCGGGAGATATCATTTCCATTGTTTTCAACTTGTTTCAGTTAAACAATACGGATGATAATCCTGCTCCGAACATCACCAATGTAGACTACATGGATGTGTATGACGGAAACTCAACAGCAGCACCGACTTTAGGAACTTATTCCGGTAATCAGCTACAGGGAGTTGTTATTATGGCAACAGCATTGAATCCAACTGGATGTATTACATTAAGATTCAGATCAAATACAGTTGGAACGGGAATGTTTACGGCAAGTGCAACTTGTGAAACACCATGTGCTACACCTACAGCAGCAGGTGTAATTGTTGGAGGTGAAACAGCAGATAGTACACGTGTTTGCGTTGGTGATTTAGTTGATTTTTCCGGTTTGGCTTCATTTGCAGCTCCGGGATTTACTTTGACAAATTACGAATGGGATTTTATGGATGGAAGTACTGCGACAGGTCCGAATGTTTCTCATGCCTTCGATACTCCGGGACAATATTTGGTACAGTTATTTCTGACAGATAACAACGGCTGTGGAAACACGAATTTAATTGATCTGCAGGTTTTCGTGGCTACAATTCCAACCTTTTTAGGATTTCCTGGCGATACAACATTATGTTTGGGTGAAAGTGTCACATTTACGGCAGATCCGGATTTTTACGAAGTGTTATGGAATGGATTCCCGGGTTCTCAAACAATTGATGACGGTTGTTTACCTGACACTTTACTTGGAGTATCACAAGATATCGAAATCATGCAAACAGGATTTGCTGCAGGATCTACAATCACCCAGCTGAGTGATATCCAAAGCTTGTGCTTAGGCTTAGAGCATTCATTCATGGGAGATCTGGTACTTATTGTGGAATGTCCAAATGGTCAAAATCAGATTTTACATCAGCAAGGTGGCGGTGGAATTCAAATTGGTGAACCGAATCCTTTGGATAATGTGGATTGCAGTGACCCGACAACTCAAGGAATTCCATATACGTATTGCTTTACACCAACGGCAACAGAAACATGGGTCGATTGGGCAAATAACAATGGTTTTGGAGGAACGATCCCAGCAGGGAATTATGAACCCATTCAGCCGTTTACCAATTTAATCGGGTGTCCTCTAAATGGAATCTGGACCTTGACGGTAATTGACAACTGGGCAGCAGATGACGGAACTTTATTTTCTTTTGATATCAACTTGGATCCTTCATTATATCCTCCGGTAACTGTTTTTGAACCTCAAATCGGTTTAGGAAGTGATTCATCATACTGGGCTATGCCGGCAAATTTCGCTACGGTTTCTCCGGATGGAGATGTTTTGACAATCAACCCAACTGCGTCAGGAACTTATACTTATACTTATTTTGTTTTGGATAATTACGGTTGTGAGAATGATTCTACCGTAACTTTAACGGTAAATGATAATCCGCAAGCCGACGCTGGACCAAATGTTACAATTTGTAATGGAACACCGGTTCAGTTGGACGGAAATATTGTTGGAGGAAACAACAGCTGTGATTATACCTTCAACCTGGAAGATTCTTGGGGTGATGGCTGGAATGGAAACAACTTAATTG
>CAMPIU010000005.1 GCA_946886545.1 uncultured Flavobacteriales bacterium
GCGACAGCATGAGAATTACCCCATTTTTTACGCTGCTAATTATAGCTTTTACTTCTGTTCAATCTAGTTCTCAAGTTGAATTTCCAGAAGACATGGTTAAATGGAAATTTTCCGTTGAGCAAGGTGACAAATGTCAGGCCACGGTCATAGCAGAAGTTACCATTGTACCGGGCTGGGAGATCAATGCACTTTTCTTACCAAAAGGATCTTTTGGTATTGCTACCAATTTTGATGTCCTTCCTTCCAAAGAATTCAAAATCCTTGGAAAACAAACTGAACCGAAACCTATTTTGCATCATGATGAAGAATCGGATGAAGACTTGGCATATCATATCGGAACAGTCAAATTCAAACAAAAAATTGAAGTTCTGTCTGATAAAGACTTCAAGCTAAAAATCAAATACGGTTACCAGACCTGCAAGGTCAATAGTTATTGTTTGGCTCCTTTTGAATCTGTAGCAACCGTGACTGTGAAAGGGTGCAAAACAGCAGACGGGAAATTGGGTCTTGAAGTAGTTGAAAAAGAAGAAGACATTGCTTCAATAAACAATTCCAAACAAACCGATAAAGAAATCAATCCGTCTGAAAATAAAAAAGGGACAAGTATTCAAAAGGAATCGAAACCGGCAAACGAAAACGAGCTTGAAAAAAAGACCATGCTGGAAGTTTTCCTGATTTCCTTTGGAAGCGGTCTTTTGGCATTGATAACACCTTGTATGTTCCCAATGATTCCAATGACAGTTAGTTTCTTTACAAAACGGAGTAAGGACCGTAAAACCGGCATTAAAAACGCCTTTCTGTATGGTTTTTCCATTATCCTCATTTATGTCATTTTAGGAACTGTAGTTACAGCTGTAACCAAAGATTCTCAAGCAATTAATAACATCTCTTCGAACCCTTATCTAAATTTATTCTTCTTCGCATTATTAGTTGTTTTTGCAATTTCATTTCTGGGAGCATTCGAAATTCGATTACCTGCAAAATGGGTAAATAAGGCAGATGCGAAAGCTGATAAAGGTGGAGTTGTTGGAATCTTTTTCATGGCTTTGGTTTTAGCGTTGGTTTCATTCTCCTGTACAGGACCTTTTGTTGGAAACCTATTAGTGGTTGCCGTTGAAAAAGGGGGAATTGCACCAATTATCGGAATGATTGGATTCTCTAGTGCTATTGCTCTTCCATTTGCATTATTTGCATTATTCCCAAGCTGGCTAAACTCTCTTCCTCAATCCGGAGGCTGGTTAAACACCGTAAAAGTTGTTTTAGGTTTACTCGAACTGGCTTTTGCTTTCAAATTCTTGTCAAATGCAGATTTCACATGGCAAGCACATATTTTGGAACGAGAAGTATTTATTGCAATTTGGATCGGTATCTTTTTGGTTCTATCCCTTTATCTATTTGGATTCTTCCGATTCCCACACGATGATGCTATTGAAAAAGTATCTGTCGGACGAGGAGTTTTCGGTATATTCACCTTATCGTTTGTATTCTATATGTTACCCGGTTTATGGGGGGCTCCATTAAAATTAATTAATGCATTCCCTCCTCCTCAATATTATAGTGAATCTCCAAGAGGATTACTTGGGGAATCTAATAAACCTGAAGGAGAACAGACCTTCATTGAGGGAATGGAATTAGGTCCTCAGGGATTAAATGTTTTTCACGACTTTGATCTGGCATTAACCTATTCTAAAAAAGTGGGAAAACCATTATTCGTGGATTTCACTGGATATACTTGTGTAAACTGTCGTAAAATGGAAGAAAGTGTTTGGGGCGAACCCGGAGTCATTGAACACTTGACAAAAGATGTCGTAATCGTTTCCCTACATACAGATGACCGAAAAAAATTACCCAAAAATGAACAAGTTAAAGTAGAACTTGTGCCCGGAAAATTCAAAACTCTCCGAACTTATGGGGATAAATGGGGTTATATGGAAATTAAAGAATTTAATGTCTCTGCACAACCGTATTATATAATGTACGATAAGAATGGGAAACCAATGCATGATGTAGGATCTGCAACTTATGACACACATAAGGATCCAAATGAATTCAGAAAATGGCTTGAAAAAGGATTGAAAACTTACAAAAAATAGGTCATTATTACCGTTCATCAATAAAAACCCTGTATTAAGAAAATTTTAACGAAAAATGTTTTACCTAATCGCAAAATACATTTAACTTTGTACTGATTTAGGTGGTTAGGTTAGGTTGATTAGTGAATGGAGTTCGGACGCCTGTCTGAACTCCATTTATCATTTACGGGGTTTCTGCCTCATTACAACTAAAAGTCTTCAATTGATACAACACTTAGATTGGAAGACTTACCTTCTTTTTCAAGTCTTAGTACCCTGAAGTCTTAGCATCTTAATATCCAAATAGCTAAATTCGCAACATGAATCAATGGTTGCAAACTCACATCGAATTCCTCAAAGGAGTTGGTCCGCAAAGAGCCAAATTACTCCGCGACGAATTAGGGATTGCAACTTACCACGACCTGCTTTATCACTTTCCTTTTCGCTACATTGACCGCTCCAAATTTCATTTGATCAAAGACATTCCCGAAATGGATGGCTACGTGCAACTGAAAGGACAGATCATCTCCGTTTCAGAAACCGGAAGTGGAAGACAAAAGCGCTTAAACGTCAAATTCCGGGATAATACGGGCATCATTGATTTGCTTTGGTTCCAGGGCTACAAATACATTTTACCGAATCTGAAATTAAACACTACTTACATTGTTTTTGGCAAAGCAAAACCCTATCTGAATACCTGGAATATTTCCCATCCGGAATTAACTGCTGCCACAGGAACCGAGGCAAATATGGGATGGCAGCCTGTTTATTCATCGACCGAAAAACTGAATGCTTCGGGTTTACATTCGAAAGGTATTCAAAAATTGGTGGAAGGCCTTTTAGATCTGGCTTCAAAAGTATATTTCGAAGAAACGATTCCTCCGAAATTTATTAAAGAACTAAAACTCCCGGCATTTGGAGCTGCTATTCGTGCAATTCACATGCCTGCTGATGTGACATTAGCCCAGCGGGCAAGAACACGCTTCAAATTCGAAGAGTTATTAAATCTCCAGATAGAACTGCTTCTCAGGAAGTCGATCAATATGCAAAAAAGCAGTGGCCAGGTCGTTTCGGAAGTCGGGCAGATCTTTCACGATTTCTACGAAAAACACCTTCCCTTTCCGCTAACGAATGCCCAAAAGAAAGTGCTCAAAGAGATCCGGAGAGATATCGGTTCCGGTTTTCAAATGAACCGATTGCTGCAAGGTGATGTCGGAAGTGGAAAAACAGTGGTAGCCTTGCTGACAATTCTAATGGGAATAGGTTCCGGATTGCAGGGAGCACTCATGGCGCCGACGGAAATATTGGCCAATCAGCATTTTGTCGGGCTCAGTGAATTATTGGAAGGAACTCCGGTGAAAATTGCCTTGCTAACCGGCTCTACCAAAAAAGCAGCACGCAAGATCATCCACGAACAGCTTTTGAGCGGAGAAATAGATATTCTGGTTGGAACGCATGCTCTTCTTGAAGACATTGTTCAGTTTAAGAACCTGGGACTTGTTGTGATCGATGAACAGCATCGCTTCGGTGTAGAGCAACGTTCGCGTTTGTGGAAGAAAAATACTTCTCCACCACATATTTTGGTTATGACAGCTACTCCTATTCCGAGAACACTGGCAATGACTTATTACGGAGATCTCGATGTCTCAGTCATTGATGAACTTCCTCCCGGGAGAAAACCGATCACGACAAAACATCATTTTGAAAAAGACCGATCACTTGTTTTTGGCTTCATTCGGAAAGAAATAGCTTTAGGCCGGCAGATTTATATTGTATATCCCTTAATCCAGGAATCCGAAACACTGGACTACAACAACCTGATGGATGGCTTCGAAGCAATTAGCCGATCATTTCCGCTTCCGGATTACCGGGTGAGCATTGTACATGGAAAAATGAAGCCCGATGTAAAGGATTATGAAATGCAGCAGTTTGTGGAAGGTAAAACCCAGATTATGGTTGCTACAACAGTCATAGAAGTGGGAGTAAATGTTCCAAATGCTTCTGTGATGGTAATTGAAAGTTCCGAGCGCTTCGGATTATCCCAGTTACACCAGTTACGCGGCCGTGTGGGACGTGGAGCTGAACAATCTTACTGTTTACTGATGACAGGCAATAAATTATCCGCCGATACCAAAAAACGCATTCATACTATGGTCCGCACCAACGACGGATTTGAAATTTCGGAAGTCGATTTGGAATTGAGAGGACCCGGAGACATTATGGGAACCCAGCAAAGCGGTAACCTGGATTTGAAAATTGCAGACCTGGCAAAAGATGGCCCGCTTGTTGCACTGGCAAGGGATAAAGCAAGAGAGCTTTTAACAGAAGACCCAAGATTGGAAAAACCGGAACATACATTTTTACGTTTTGAAGCGATAAAAAGACTTCAGGACAAACCAAATTGGGCAGAAATTTCGTAAACTTGAACAATGAAAAAATTACTTCTACTTACCATTGCGTTTTTGAGCTATTCCCAGGCTGAATCACAAGTACTTACAGGAACATTAGTTGACTCAGGTCGTAAATTACTAAGCACCGAGGAGAAATTCATCATTCAAAGTTTGGCTGACGGAACCGTTGTTGTGGAATTAGCAGTAAATCGGGAAGGAATTGTAACCGGAACAAAAATCATTGGTGACCAATCAACGATCAAGTCTACTCCTTCCAGGATGAAAGCTGAAAATGCTGCCAAAAAATTGACTTTTACTGCCGGAACGCGCTATGCACCATTTGAACATGTGCGAGTGAAATATACGTATAAGAAAGCTGTAAATTAACTATTCTATTTTCACGCAGAAAGCTTACGCCTTAGCATTACATAGATTTCCGCAGAGTATTATTTAACTCCTATGGAAACAGGAATATTGATATTACCTACAAAAGGATAATCTTTCTATTAAACCGGATTTGAAAAGATAAACTCTTCCGAATTTTCTTCCAGGTAAGAAAGTGTATCCAGGATTTCCTGCAAATCAAAAGAAGTAACCAGCTTGGTTCTGAATTCCTTGAAATGAGCAATTCCTTTGAAGTAATTCGTATAATGGCGTTTCATTTCAACAACTCCCAAACGTTCCCCCTTCCAGTTAACGCTCATCATTAGATGATCTCTGGCCGCCTCTACTCTGTCTTTTATGCCCGGAGCAGCTAAATGTTCTCCAGTTGCCATAAAGTGTTTGATTTCATTAAAAATCCATGGATAACCGATACTTGCACGACCAACCATGATCCCGTCAACTCCGTAACGGTTTTTATATTCCAGTGCTTTTTCAGGGGTATCGATATCTCCGTTTCCAAAGATCGGGATCTTGATTCGCGGATTGTTCTTTACTTCGGCAATATAACTCCAGTCAGCTTCACCTTTATACATCTGAGCACGCGTTCGCCCGTGAATTGACAAAGCTTCCACACCAATATCCTGAAGTCTTTCTGCAACTTCCATAATATTGATCATCGAATGGTCCCAACCCAGACGGGTTTTAACGGTAACAGGTAATTTGGTGGAATTGATACAGGCTTTAGTCAGGCGAACCATCAGATCCACATCCTTCAAAACTCCTGCTCCGGCACCTTTGCAAACCACTTTTTTTACCGGACAACCGAAATTGATATCCAGTAAATCCGGATTGGTAGCGTCTACAATTTTTGCCGACATGGCCATCGCATCCTCATCACCACCAAAAATTTGAATCCCGATCGGTTTTTCGTAATCGAAAATATCCAGTTTTTGCCGACTCTTAATTGCATCGCGGATCAGTCCTTCCGAGGAGATAAATTCGGTGTACATCAAATCAGCTCCGTGCTTTTTGCACAAAGCCCTGAAAGGCGGATCACTGACATCTTCCATTGGTGCCAGAAGGAGCGGAAACTCACCCAATTCAATATCACGGATTTTTACCATGGTGCAAAGATACGACTAAATTGAAAATGCAAAATTGAGAATGTAAAAGAGAAAACGAACTTTTCTTAAAAACACCCCTTTTCAATTTTCAATTCTTAGCCTCATTCTGTTTCTCGTTTTCGTTCTGCTTTTCCTCCTGTTTGGATAAAGTCTGGTAGAAATAAGCACCAACCAGCAACAATCCTCCGATTGCAATAAACACAACCGTCTTGTAAATTGTACTCAAAGTGCTGAGGTCATAAAAGAACATTTTCAGCATGGTAAGTCCCAAAATAACCATAGCCGTAATCCGCATAATGGCTTGTTTTCGCTTGATCCCTATCACAATCATCGCAACTGCGAAGGAAACCCACAAGACCGATAAAAGAATCTTATAACCTGCTCCAAATCCTGAAACTAAGGACCATTGTACCAATTCCAGGGAAAGTATCCATAAAATCATTAATAAAGCAAGGGCTTTTGTCCAATCTTCTTGTTTTTCATAAGACCGAATGGCTAAAATGGCACCTATTACTCCTGCAAACAAGGCATAATGAGCCAAATTGAAAGAGTTCCAATAAGTTTTTCCTTCGGAAACAGATAAAACAGTTGAAATACTTCCGGTAAATCCCAAAAGTGAAAGTCCAAGAAGAATAGTACCAACGATCATCATACCATTCGAATAATTCTCCTGACGGTGCAAGATCCATCTTCTGAATAAACTGATTCCAAGTATAGTGAGAGAAATCCATGCATACTGCCACAAGACCATCGTCTCTTTAAACTGATCCAGTTTCCGGAACTGCTCCATACTCTGCTTCAAATCTGTTATGCTTAGCTTAAATTCCGTATTCTGAATGTAGTCCATGTGTACACTCAAGCCATAGCAACCCACAAATAAAACGAACAACAGCCCAAAGACACTTGCCGTTTTCCAGGCACTATTTTTATAGGATTCCGGTTGAAACCGGGATAGAAGAACAAAGGTGATTCCCATTGCAATTACTGCCAGGCCAACTGTGATCAAAAGCTCATTTTTATAAAACGGAGGATTCTCCAATTGAATGTAAGACTGTATAAACACCTCGATCAGGATACAAATCGTTGCCAAAGCCAGTAAAATAATACCAATAATCTCTTCGAGGTTTCTTGCAATTTCTTTTGATAACCAGAATAACAGTAAAACACCCGTTACCATGACATAGATATAGGAATAATCGCCGCAAAACGAGGTTAGTAAATTAGACAAACCGAACAGAGATAATGCAAGGAAAATGCGCTTAAATTCCAAACGGTTCTCACGTTCGAAAAGTACCTTGTTCAGGTAATAAACTCCCACACCAATGATATTGCAGCCAATCGTTTGCCAGAAAGGTGCTTTGTCCAGAACAAAACCTATTGCCCCAAAATAACAGATCCCGACCAAAACAAGCTGAACCAGCTGATGCCCCACCAACTCATCTTTCTTCCAGTGATTTCTTCCTACTATTCCGAAGACAAACAAAGCGAAGAAGGCGACCAAATACATGGCTGCTATGCCTGAGTCTGCTTTAAAATTGAAATCGGTATTAAACCAAAACAAGAAAATAATGCTTGTCCAGATAATAACAGGATACTGAATAGTGGGCCACTTCCGCACAATTGAAATGATCAGCATCCCGATATTGATAATGAGCATATACAGTAAATAGTAAGAAATATGCTTCGATCCGTCGGATACCAAGGGCGGAAGAATATAAGCTCCTATCAGACCCAAATGAGCAATAATGGCCATGTTGTAATACATTGCCAGGAACACAGCAATCAGAACCAGTACCAACAAGCCGCCAAAAGCCACCGATGAAGGAATTAACTGGTAAAAGCTATAAGCTGCGTAAGTCATGAAGTAAGCAACACCGATTGCTCCACTTGCAAGAACAGCACTGAATGATTGGTATTTTGTGCGGAAAACAAATGCAAAACCTCCCAAGACCAATGCAACTGCGAAGCCTGCAAAAACACGCCCGCTTTCTCCGATCAGGTTATGGTCGATGGCATATTTAGCACCGATCCCAACACCGATCAATACGATCGCAATTCCGATCTTACTCAGCAATTGCTCACCAATAAACTGTTCCCAGGAAGTTTTTTCTTTTTTGGAAGTGACGATTGGCTGTTCCGGTCCCGTAAAAGGTTTCGGTCCTATTTCAGATGATGCCGGGATATTTTCCGAAAGGTTTGAAGTAAGTGACTTCTCAACTCCGATTTGATCACGTAAAACTTTAAATTCAGCGTAGTTTTCTTTGATTCGAATCTTTAAATCTTCGTGTTCGGCCCACAGTTTCCGATAGGCTTCTTCCAGGCGAATAATTTTGTCCTTATCAGACTCCATAGTTTTCAGTTTCGATTGGTTTCTTGAGTGAATGTAGGAATAAGATTGAACTATGCTTGTTAAAACATCAAAAAAAGTAGGGGCGCCCGATACGTACGAGATTCGCACCTACTTTTTTCAATCTCTTTTCCGAACGAAATGACCTTTTTTAAGAATATAAGTTGTTTTTCCGATATGCATGGTAGAACCATCCTCAAAAGTGTGAAAGTCCAAATAATCAATACCGTTAAAACTTAACGCTCCTTTTGTGCGATAAGCCAAATCCAAATAATCTTCGTTTAAAACCGTTCCTCCGCAAACTACCACATGAACAGGAATTCCAATGCTCCCAATCAAAGACATATCTCTGGGAGAAGCGAAGTTATCAGCAATCAAAATCAATTTTTCTGTCTTCGGATAACTTTTCAAAGCATGTATCAAAGCTTCCACATTATTCTCCTGCAAATCGCCACCGGAGCCTTTTGACATTGCAAAGATCATTCGCTCGGAAATGGAATCCAGGTTGCCGGAGGTATAATTATAAATTCCGCCTGTTTGACCAACTTTCTTTGTTTTATCCTTCCGGTTATCTCCATCATTGAAAAACACAAACTGCCTGGGTGCCTGAAGCTTATTTTTCAGCTGATTGCTGATAAATTCTATTACCTGTGCATTAAACGGCGCCATACTTCCGGTCACATCACACACCAAGGTAGCTTTAGACCAATCCATTTTCGTCAAGGACTTAGTAAGCTGATTGGAAGAAGGAGACGGTTTAATCGAATTATAGTCGTACGCAGGCAACTTCGGTTTCATTTTTGGAGGAACTTCAGTTGCAAATACTTCCAAGGGAGATGGCACCACACTTCCCCGTTCCATGAAATCCACAGAAAACTGGACCATGCATTCGGAGGGTTTTCCATTCAGAGTTCCGGGAGTCCAATCCGGCATGTTCTTAATGAAGTCGTTCACCTCATCTTTATAAGGCGAAGGCCCAGGGGAATTTGGAAAAACAATCTTCGTGATCTTCCCTTCTTTACTAATAATGAATTGGACGTCTATCTTTGCCGGTTTGGAGGATTCCGGTGGGAAATTGAGGTATTTCGAAAAGTAATTGATACGTGCCTGTTCACTGTGTGGAAATTTGGGAAGAATAACCACAGGTTCTACATCCGCGAGGGAATCTCTTTCCAGTTTTTCTGTTTCTCTTTTCAAATAACTGTCATAGGCGTATGATTTGATCTTTCCGGCTGCAACTTCGCGTAAAAAATTTGTCTCCACTTTTACAGAAACCGGATCCGGAAGATCCCGGTAAGTAATCACAAAACCATGAAAAAAATTTTTCCCTTCTTCAGCAGATTTACAGCCTGTCTGAGCAATTAAAACCCATTCAATTCCGGATTGGGTAAGACAGTTCGGAGCTGCCAAAAACAAGTTCTCCAATCGTTTTCTGCTCAATCCATGCTGATCAAATTTTTCGGATTTCCGGTAAGTGGTATAAACCAATTCGATTTTCAGGATGACTTTATCCTTCACCGTACTAAGTGCTGTTTTATCCGTAAAAATGGCATTATTGAAAGCCGTTTCCAGAAAGATCAGATCTTTTCTGGCCGGTTTGGTATACTTTTCACTGTTTCGGGGAGTTGTTTTTAATACAAAATCAATTTGCTCCTGCATGGTTTGGGCATTCAGAAACAAGGGAAATAAACAAATAAAGAGTAAAAGGTGTCGCATAAACAGTCGATTCTTACAGAATAATGCCTTAAAACCTGAAAAGTTACAGGCTTCCAAAAACAGCATCGGCACCAAATATCAAACCGGAAATCCAGGTACTCAAAACAACGAATCCGAATAATCCGGCGAATGACTTATGCATCGGGTTTTGATTGCGACTGAGAAAAACACTCATCAACCACATCAAAGTAGGTACAATTAGCCAAGCATACATGTTCATCCAAATACACGTTAACATCACCAATGCATTTACAATCTGAAGCCACCTGAACTGGGTTTTATCTTCCCATGCGATCAGGATCTGCCATAACAAAAAGAATAATGTAAATGCAATTAAGGAAAATGAAATGAATGTTTCTACCTCCGGCATATGGGTGTTCAGTGTTTCATCAGAGATCACCAATTGCAACAGTAACTTAGATGACAGAGCCAATGAAAAAGTAGCAAGCAGTAAACTTATTTCCTGCCATCCGAAACGTTTATTCACGATAACCAAAAGAACAGCCAAAGCAAAAAGCGCCGGTTTGAAAACACCAAAAGGTAAAATAAACATCCCGCTTTCCGCAAAAATGGTTGTTGCGTAAATACAAGCAGTCAGAATACTTAAAAGAACAATACGCTCACTAGTCATTTTTCTTAGCCAAAGCTTCTTCGATATAATCGAATGTTGAAAGAATAACCGGTTTACCGTCTACTACTGCGATATCGTGTTCAAAGTGAGCACTTGGCTGACCATCAGCAGTAACAATCGTCCAATTATCTTCTAATTGAATGACTTTTTCCGTACCCATATTGATCATCGGTTCAATGGCAATTGTTAAACCATTCATGATCTTCTTTCCACGACCTCTTTTCCCGTAATTGGGAACTTGAGGATCTTCGTGTAATGTTTTTCCTAATCCATGACCTACCAGTTCACGAACAACTCCATATCCATGTTTTTCAGCATGCGTTTGAATTGCCCAGCCGATATCATCCATACGATTTCCTACCTGGGCCTGCTCTATTCCCAAATACAAACATTCCAAAGTAACATCCAGCAATTTTCTTTTTGCTTCAGAAACTTTACCGATTGCAAAAGTATAGGCATGATCTCCGTAATATCCTTTGTAAACAGCTCCGCAATCTACGGAAACAATATCACCTTCCTGGATAGGACGTTCAGTTGGCAAACCATGAACCACTTGTTCGTTTACTGAAATCAGTAAAGTACTCGGACATCCGTATAGTCCTAAGAACCCCGGAATTGCATCTTGAGAGCGAATATAAGCTTCAGCCATTTGATCTAATTCAAGCGGGGTAATTCCCGGACGAATCAGTTCGGCCACTTTCCCTAATGTTCTGCTAACAACCAGAGCTGCCTGGCGCATAATTTCAATTTCCTCGGCTGTTTTATATTTAATCATACTCTTATTCAAGAAATTCATTGCTGCAAAGATACTTTAAATTGAAAATTGAGAATTGAAAAGGTAAAAAATAAGACTACTTAAAATCTTTTCATCCCGATAGCTATCAGGATTGCATTGTAAATTTTCAATTCTAAAAGCGTTTCAATTGGAACTTCTCAAAAGTATACTCCGCAGTGTAGATCTTCATTCTTTCATCCAAATTATACCAGGGTGAAATTGTTCCGTTCATCGGATTCATCAGCACCTGTATTTCCTGGGCAGGCATGTAACTTTGGGCTAAAAGAACCAGCTTTTCCCCATCAGTATTTTCTACCAAATCCACAACAATGACGGCATGTCCCGGAGATCCTCCGCGAATCAGTACATCCCCGATCTCTACATCCTTCAATTCAATGGAGCGCAGTTCTTTATCCAGTGAAAGCGTACTTGCATAGTTGAACACCGTTTCCATGTATTTCAGGAAAGAGGAATAACTTTTATCTGCCGAAGCCGATTTCTGCCAAAAGACGGCATTTCCTTTCAGTGCTACACGATTTCCTTCACGCCACTTAGTATACTCACAATTGAATCCGCTTACAAAACGAAAATGAATATCCGAATACAGCTTATTGCGAAACAAATACTCTCCGCGCAAACGCATCACCGCATCTGCACATTGCTGCAAATCCCTGGTTCCTACAGACATATTTATCACCGCAACATGAGCTCCTTGATTTCCTTTTAAACTTCCATCGTATAAATGAACGGGGGAACCGTGCCTTTTAAGGGGAAGATTACGCAGGTAGAAGCCGAAACTACTGCTGTCCTCCGGTTTCCGCTGATAACCGTCAGGAGGCAGGAAACGCGTTGCAATACTTGTTCCGGAAGTATCTGTTAATTGTTCAACAGCATAGACTCCGTTGACCCTTTTGGAAGGACTGAGTTCACAGGCAGTTATTAAAAGAAGTGCTGTTACTGAGAAGACGGAAAGAGGAAAGAAACGCATTGTTAGGGTTTAGAAGTTTTGGGTAAGATAAGGAATTTTAGGACTTCAGGACATCAGGATTTTAGGACTTAATACGAAAATGTGGCACGAAAAACTAAAGACAATATGTGGCACGAGCCTGAGCCTCGCGCCAACAGATGATTAGTAGTTAAATATATCTATTGGTTGTTAAAAACATAGACAAACGTCGCTATATCTATGCTTTATTTATGCTTTATTTATGGTTCAATCATGCTTGAAAGATGGAGTACCTATGCTACAACTGCGTTATGTCACTCGGCTTTTCCGTCTTGATCAAAGCAGATCAAGTAATGATCGCTTTGGACCGAGGTGAGACGGAGCCTTAGTCTTCGAAAGCTGTCCTAAATAGCGGTACGCGATAAATCGCGCACCTACTTTTCACAAAAAAACCGACTCATTTCTGAATCGGTTTTGGTATTATTTTGTCGTTAATTGAAAGCGGCCCTTTCTCTTATTTTCCTTTCGGGACGTGAGTATCGGTAAATTTACCTGCAGTATTATTCCAGTTGTCAATTAAAGACGAGCGTTTTTTATTCAATGACTGATTTGTTGCATTATAGGAATTTACTCCCGCATTCATATCGTTCACTGCTTTGTTGTATTCATCCACATCTGCCTTGGTGCGTTTCTTTTCAGGAATTTCATCAAAAGCCTTTTTCACTTTATCAAAATTTTCAGTGATCATGAAATAATCTGCCATTTTCGGGGTCTCATTTGTAGCTTCATCAATGTAGAATTCCAACAATTTTTTCGTTGCTTCCACCATGCTTTTATCGTTCTTGAACGGTTTTACATCTTCCAATTTTTTCAAACCTTCCTGTGCAGCCGAAATAAGCGCATTCCTGTTTTGCTCAATTGCATTGATGTCTTTTCGATTGATCGCATCCATCAAATACAACTCCTGCTTGTAGCTTTTGAAGAAGATCAGGTAAATCTCATTGTACGTATGATAAACCTCACCTGCAACAGCCATCTTTTTATCCAGTGCATCTTCAGCAATGATTAAATTGATATTGTTTGCCGCAGCGAATACTTTTTGTTCTCTTCCAACCATTTCAGATGCCTGAACCAATTTATCATTCGCACGATCACGAGCCAGCATATATGCCTCCATTGCATCATACGACTCTTCGGAAACTGCTTCCATGTCTACAATTTTCGCATAATCTTCTTTCAATACGATGTTATTGATCCGAAGAAATTCAATAACTGAATCACGGAATTGGGTTGAGCCATTAAATGCTTTGGCAGATTTTGCTTTGTTCAATGCTGCAGTTGAAGTCTGAATCAATTCAGCTCTTCTTTTTTCTACCTTCCGCGCACTTTTACCATGTGAAACCGAACTTGTATAGTCCCACATATCCTGTTGGATCTTGCCGTACTCGGTTGTAAAGACATTCATGTACTCTACTGCGGTTTGTGCATAAACATTTGCCGTTCCGAGAAAGGCAATCATTAAGGTCAATTTAAGTAATCGATGTTTCATTGTTTCTGTTTTATATTCTTATTTATAATCGAATTGCTGATCCTCATTTAAGTATCTGAAGCCATTCATTCATTATTCCAACTGCTTCAAAAAGTTCAATATCCGCTTTCAAACGATTGGCAAAATCCTCAAAATATTTTTGAAGAACCGGGTTTTTAGCATAAACTGTTTTATCGAACGAGTTGGACCGGATTTCATAAGTCCAGTTCGTATTGTTTTTCAAAACTTTAAATTGTTCTTTCGATGCTTTGCTTTGAAGCGCTTCATTCCAATAAGTCTGCAAATCCAGAGTGATCGTTTGATTTTCTTTAAAGCTTCCGGCAAGCGAGTCCAATGTCTTGTAATAAGCCGCATAAATTCCCGAACTGCGTTGTTTTACTGCAAATGCGGCCAATGCCTCAACAGGCAATGGATTTACAGAGGGAGTGTAAACGATCTTCTTATCTATCGGATTCGGGATCAATGCATTTTCATAGTTGCGTTCCCGTTCTTCAATTGAATCAAAGGCGGACATCCCCAATTCGATATCCGGTTTTACTCCTATTGCCTGGTTCGATTTTCCATTTACGCGGTAAAGAAATCCTTCCGTAATATTTGCATAGCCATAATCCGGATTTTCCTGCAGATTTGAAAGATCACCTATCAGCGGATCCAGCGGGAAAACGATCTGACTGGTTGCTTTTCCGAAACTAGGAACCCCCACGATGATTGCTTTTTTGTAGTCCTGCAGAACTGCAGCCACAATTTCAGAAGCTGAAGCACTTTCCGCGTCTATCAGTACCATCAAAGGTCCGTCATAAATAAATCCGCGATTAATATCCTTCAAAACCTGAACTGTTTCCATCTTGTCCCGGATCGCTAAAATGGGACCATAATCAATAAAAATTCCGGAAAGGGCGACCGCTTCATACAGCGAGCCTCCACCATTTCCCCGCAAGTCCAAAATCAAGCCTTCAATACCATCTTTTTTTAATTTCAGGATGCATTTTGCCATGTCGTTTGCACATCCCTGCTCATTCACATCATCCGAATAGCTGGTGTAAAAATCGGGAAGACTGATGTAGCCGATGTTTTTCTGACCTGCCATCAACGCATTCTTTATATTGTCATTATCATTATAAACTGCCGTTTTTTCCAAATCAACCTGGACTTCGTAACCATCTTTGTCCTTTACCAAAATAGAGATTTCCTTTCCCTGGTATTTCACAAAGGCTTCCGATAATTCCGTTAATCCGGTGATTCCGTTACTGATTTCCAGCCAAGTTCCGTTTTTCCATCCGAATTTGATCCTCAGGATCTGATCTCCTGAAAAAAGTTCATTGCTTAGCCAGGCAGAACTTCCCGGCAAGATATCTGTTAAAACCACCCTGTTTTGTTCATCCAAACCATAAGTGATTCCGAATTTTTCCTTTTGAGTGGAAAGTTCCTCAATAAAACCATCTTTTTGAGCCGGACTGAAATACAAGGTATGCGGATCGAAACTCATTGCGACTGCATTCAGATACATTTCCTGCATGAGGCTTTTGTTTTGAAGCACTTCAAAATAATTCGCATATCCTTTTTCGATTTTCTCCCTGGCCTTCTTCTCAAACTGTGCCAAGGAATCTTTCAACAGCACTTTGGAATCCTTTGGATGCATGGATACAATTTCAGAGAAAACGGCCAAACACAAATTATTTTCCCAATAGAGTTTATAATTTTTCTCAGTCAGGTTATCCTGCTCTTTCGGATTGTATTTTTTGGTGCTATTCAGCAGGACCGGCTTACTCAAATAAGCTTTCTGAATGGCCTGAATCTCTTTGCATCTCTCAAGTATAATCCGGTTGAATTCTGAGAAATAATGGTGATTCTCTTTTTGGATATCTTCATTCAATTTGGAACTCAATCCTTCCAGGTAAAGCAAATCCTCTTTTCGAAGAATTTCTTTTTCCGAATCTATAAAAGAGTATAAATAATCATGAACCTGCTTGCCGAATGCCTCATCAATAGTCCTTGGTTTAACATGTCTGCTTTGGATTTTTTTTACCAATAAGCTGACATTAACAGATAAGGAATCTTTCTCTCCTGCTGATGAATATCCTGAAAAAACGGTAACTAATAAGGTGGTTGTTAATAAAGATCTTAAACGCAAAGCAAGTATTTTTCAGCAACAAAAGTACGACGAATTTTGACATGAAAGAAGGCACCGGGAAATTGTCCCTAAAACGCATTCACTTTTCCTTAAACACCCCGAAAACTTCAATATTGTCAATGTGCAATTCAGATTTCACAAATGCATTCCATTTTATCAGCTGCCTTTCATTTCTTCCATGAGCCACGTCTTTAAAATACATCTCTTTAATCAAGTCACAATTTCCTATGAATTCATCATATCTTTCATTCAGCTCTTCCCGAGTCAGAACCTGGTTTTTCAAGCTTGCTTCAAATTTTCTGCGCTCTATTTCAATCAAATCAAAATATATATTGATGAAACAATGTGTTACCGTGTCTATCGGAAGCAAATAGTAACTTTCATAAGGATCGAAAATCGCACAAGTCACTATATTCGTTGAATCCCGATAAGTATTCACGTCAAAAAAAACCTTTGCTGAAAGATTGTAATTCCGATCTGTAAGACCAACTTTCGAGCGATCAAGTAATGAATCCGGGATGCTTTCTTTAAAGATAATCCGGTTGGTCGACCAGCGAATATATGGTTCCTGGAAGAAGCCTTTTTTCAATGGAGAATCCTTTATGGCGCAGTAGTTAGTATTCGTTATCGAAGCAGGATCAAAAAAGAAAGCTAAATTGCTGTTTTGATGATCATTCAAACGATATTCATCGTTGTATTGCCAGAAGAAATCATTTGACGGGATGGAAAAAATCTTTCTGTAATCGGATGCTTTTTTATCAAACTCAAACTTTGGAATGAAAAACGTTTCCTCATAATCATAGGCATATAACAAAGCACTTGTCTTGATCAAGTAATTTTTCTCACCGGATTTACCGAATCTGCTTTTATAGGTAATTTCATAGTTAAAGTCTATGTGATTAAACAATTGATTCCCATCCTTAGGTCCAAAAGTCTTTGTGATTTGAAGATTGACTTTCAAAATACTATCGGATTCAAAAAGTGGCAAAAAGGGATGAATCTTGCAATCTTCACAATTCATTGTCTGCTTCACCAATCTGTTTCGGGTAGTATTCAGCCAGATTTTTCCTTTGAAGTAATTACCCGATCTTACTTTTGGTAAATAACTGATTACCATAATCGAATCTTGATTATCATCCAGATATTTACGATCCGTGTTCAAGTAAAAACCGCGGCGCATTTTTTTAAAGTTCATCGAAAGCGGACTCAATGGAAAGTAATCCGTTTCATTCATTACTCTGGATAATAAAATCGCTTTGGAACTTTCTGCCGAAACGAACATGCGCATTTGCTCATCGTAGGTATGCATGGCAATTCGTCCAGCTTTTAACTCCTGCCCCGAAAGTTCATATCCTGAAAGTCCCACATTGAAAAATCCCTCCACCAATTCCACTTGTTTGTCATCAATATGCGTTTTCAACTCATAATAAGCTTTTGCCTCCTGTTTGATTTTGTTTGGATTCTTTCTGCAGGCTTCCAAAAGATGAAACAACTGAATATTCTCGTTAGGTGTTACCATCACTTCTCCCAATTCTGTAATGCTTTCCTGCATTTTCACCCAATAAAACCCTGTTTTTTCATCCAGGGTCAATCTTTGGGATTTGAAACCGACAGCATGAATCCAAATGGTATCTGTCCATTTTTCAAAGGGTATCTTGAAAAATCCATCTGCATTGCTAATGGTTCCTTTCTTTAGTGAGCGATTCTGAACATTTGCAAAAGGGATTTCTGAGTTGGTTGATTCATCAATAATCTTCCCCTCAATTTCTCTTAGCTGTCCAATTACTTGATTAGAAAACATGAAAAGCAATACGAAAAGGAAGTGTTTCATCAGTTGTGTAAATTTTCCAGGTTAAATTATCGATTTATTTTGTAAAACAACAAAACCATTGACTTATCTGCACAAACAAAAATGTCCCCGATAATCAGGGACATTTAAACAATCTATCTGTCTTCTTATTTGCTCAGTCTTTACACCCCGGCATACTACATCTATCCCTCGACTTACCCGTCTTGTGAGACGGAGCCTCGGTCTTCGCCAGCTACAGCTATCCCTCGGCTTACCCGTCTTGTGAGACGGAGCCTCGGTCTTCGCCAGCTACAGCTGGCTCTTCTTCTCGATCCGTTTTTTCATTTCTTCCAGATCCGACATAAATGAATTGGTTTGCGCTAAAAGCATTGCCTGTTTGATTGTCTTTTGTGCTTTTTTAAATTTCAACTGCTTTTCAAAAAGCATCGCTTCATAATAAAGCATGATTCCACGATCAATTCCTTTTCGTTTTCTTGCAAAAGCCAGCAATTTGGTCATTTCTTCGAATTCCTCCCGGATCAGTAAACATTCCAGAAAATAGGTGTACGTTTCCAGGTAATTGTTGTTTGCCGCAATGGCTTCCCTGAAGTAACTGTCAGCAAGTGCATAATCTTTAAAGATCTCCAATTGCACACGCCCCATCAGGCAAAGCGCAATCGGATTGTTTGCTTCATAAGCCATGGCATAATTCAATGATTCCAACGATTCTTCCAAATTAAAGGGATAACAGTCGAGGGCTTTTATCAGGTAAGTATTTGTTATCATAATTTCATTTTTTTTTGAATGACCGCAGGGATTCGTCATGACGAATCTCCTACTGGTTCAATTCTTTGTGTAATTCTTGTTTCAACTTCGTTCTTTCTTTCTTAAAGGTCTTCGTTTCCTTTTTCGGTTTGAAGTCCATTCCGGTGAAGGTTCTTACCGGGTTGCCACGTTCCAGTTCATGATGCTGTGACCATGTTTGGTTCACCATTTCCACCAACTTTTCGCTTTGAACTTTTTCCAGCTTTTCGCGAATACGTTCACGTGCAATCTTCTTATTCTGAAGCTGTGAGCGGCTTTCCTGGACAAAAACGGTAGTTCCCGTGGGAGTGTGCCTTGCACGAACCGCAGAACTTACTTTATTGACATGCTGTCCGCCGGCACCACTGCTCCGAACGGATTGGTAAACAATGTCATTCTCGTTCCACGACAGAGCTTCTGCCTGATTCACCTCAAAGATTCCGACAAACCAATTCTTTCGCCCATGATTGGGACGATACGGACTCTTCTGAATCCATTGAACCGTCCCTAACCATGTTTGAATAGCTGCCTGAACTGCCTGTCCGCTAACCCTTACCGTTGCTGATAAAATAGTCCCGCTTTCAGCTCCCGCAATGCGATCCAATGTTTCGGCCTGTAAGCCTTTCTGTCTCAGATCTGCCAGCAAAGCACCCAAAATCTTCCCGGCCGCCAGTTGGCATTCCAAAGGACCTTTCGCTGTTGTGATATGTATTAATTTAGTTTCCATTTGTACTTGTTGTGTTTAACTGACCAGCTACCGCTATCCATCGGCTTTCCCGTCCTGTGGGACGGAGCCTCAGTCTTCACCAGCTACCGCTGGCTCTTTTCCATCCTTACAATCCGCGGAGAAAATGTCCCGATCGTTTCCACCAATTCCTGCTGGTTTCCCATCACGTGATGGATGTTTTTGTATGCCATCGGGCATTCATCCACTGCTCCACCGATCAGGCTTACATCCACAGAGCTCAATGATTTCATCATCTCACTTTTGGTAAACCTGCTCTTGCATTCGGAACGTGAAAACACACGTCCGGCACCATGCGATGCGGAGTTCAGACCGGAAGCATTTCCTAAACCACGGACAATAAATCCCGGTGCAGTCATACTTCCGGGAATGATTCCCCATTCACCCTTTCCTGCCGGTGTTGCTCCTTTCCGATGTACAATGCATTCTTTGCCATTTACGACTTCCTTCCATGCAAAATTGTGGTGGTTCTCTATCGTCATCAACATGCGGAGCCCCAACTTTTTGGTCAATCGTGCGTGAATATCATCGTGACAGGCTTTAGCATATTCACCGGCCAGGTTCATCGCATTCCAGTATTCTTGTCCGTCGTGCGTATTGAGATTCAGCCAGGCCAAATGCTGAACCTGTCTTGGCAGCGGACATTGCTTGATGGCCAATTGCGTGTATTGTTTGGCAATGGCAGCACCAATTCCCCGTGATCCACTGTGACTCAGCAAAGCGAAATACGAGCCCGGAGGAATTCCGGCATCTGAAGCAGTAATCGTTACTGTTCCGAATTCGACGAAATGGTTTCCTCCGCCGGAAGTACCCAACTGCTGGTAAGCCTTTCCCTTTAGTTTTTTCAGGAAGGGAATCTCACGAAACAAAGCACTTTCCATAACCGGATGATCGTGCTTAATTTGGTGAGTTTCGTACATCCCGAACTTGGTATGCTCTGAAAGCAAATTTTCTAATTGATGCGTTCTTCCGTTGAAAAAGGAAGCCGGTGCATCAAAAATACTCAGCGACATTCTGCAACCGATATCAACACCTACACCGTAAGGAATGACTGCATTGTCTGTAGCCAAAACACCTCCGATCGGTAAGCCGTAACCGTAATGCGCATCCGGCATCAATGCACCCTGAACAGAAACCGGCAATTTAAGTGCCTGGTAAAACTGATGTTTCGTTTTGTCATCAATTTCGTTTTCCCCGTAGATCAAAAACGGAACGCGTTCGATCTTCAGTTCGTGAAATTTCACTTCAACAGGTGCAACTAATCCTTCAGCCACCTTGCCCCAAACTCCATCTGCTATGTATTCATCCGGAGCGTAAAGCAATTCGGATAGTTCTTTCAGAACGCGGTCTTTACTTTCTTTCTTTTTATATCTGCTGATCAGCCCTAAGGCGATATTTACAGAGTTGTCGTTGGGGAAGCCTATTTTGAGCAGGTCTTTCCCCTTGATTTTACTATTTCCCATTGTTCTTTTAATGGATGAAGCAGATTGGCAGGTCTCCCGCAGATGCGCTGATTTTTGGCTCGCCTACCGGACGAGCTTTAATCATGTATGGTCCCTGGTAAGGGACCTTTTTATCTGTGCATCAGTGGGAATGATAAGATCATACCAATCCACGTTAATGATGATCATTTCTGATCCTGATAAAAGAGATTTCGGGAAATATGTGGTTAAACAAAAAAATCCGAAACCTCTAAGAGCTTCGGATTTTCATATGATTGATTTTAATAATCGCTATTGAAAAACCCAAAGCCCGAGCGCACCAGCATCTTTGCCAGTTGGAGCTCCTAATGTTGTATGTAATTTGAACATTGCTTTGGTTTTAAAATTGTTACTACTTCTTATTTGTCGACAACGCTTATGTTTAACGACGGCACAAATGTAACGCAAAAAAATGATAGGGTTGTGTGCGAATTGAAAAAAAAGATTTCAGGCCGATCTCTTATAACGTAGTTATAAAAAGAATTGCGAATCAATATCACCCGTTAAAAAATCCACATGTATTTTCCGCAACACATCATTTCCCTTACTTTTTTCCAAGGCAAAAAAGTAAGCAAAAATGCCTTTATCCCAATTACAGCATTCAAGCGGCCTTCTCTTTTGGGCTGATCCACAGAAAGACGGGATCAGGATCCCAAATGACAAGCACTTTCTGGCATCAGCAACCAAAACAGAAGGCCTTTATTCCTTCCGGACAACCAGAAAAGCGGGTAACAATCCCATTC
>CAMPIU010000006.1 GCA_946886545.1 uncultured Flavobacteriales bacterium
TCGTTCTGACTCCCGACCTCAATGATCAGAAGAGTGTATTTCCGCATGCCGTTCCGGGACGATTTTATGCGACGTCACTTCCATCTTTGAATAACGACTTTTCAACCATTCAATTGCTTTACAATTCATTGATCATCGACCAGGTTACTTATTATGAAGACTGGCATTTATCCCTCATTGATGATACTGAGAACAAAACATTGGAGCGGATAAATCCTGATGGAGCTTCATCCAATGCTTCCAATTGGCATACGGCCGCTGAGACAGTTGGATTTGGAACACCAGGCAAGATAAACTCTCAGTACATGTCGGGAAGCATATCTTCCACTTTCGCAACTACGGAAGCCATTTTTTCGCCGGATAATGATGGTTTCCAGGATGTAATCCTGTTCCGATACAATTTTGAGGTCGGAATGATTGCCACACTTAAACTATTCGACAACCAAGGCCGCGAAGTTCGTACCTTATTCTCAAACGAATTATTGGGACAACAGGGAAGTTTCACCTGGGATGGGGTGATGTCGAACAATCAAAAAGCTCCTATTGGAATTTACATTGCAGTGATCGAAGCATTTTCTGCAGAAGATAACGGGAAGCAGTTTGCTAAGCGCGTTGCATTTACTTTAGCCGGAAAACTGGATTAATTGAAAATGTAATTCCGATAGCTATCGGAATTACATTTTCAATTATTTTACTCTACGTAACTCAATTTCAACATATTCGATTTCCCATTTTCTTCAATTGGAATGGAAGCGATATTAATTACCAAATCACCTTGCTTCAATAAACCTTCTTTTGTCAACAAATATTTAATATCTGCAATCGTATGATCTGTACTTACTTTCTTGTCGTAATAAAAAGCTCTTACGCCCCAAACCAAACTTAATTGTGTAATAATTTGTTTGTTTCCTGTAAAAACAAAGATCGGAGCATTGGGTCTTTGGGAAGCGATTTTATAGGAAGTGTATCCCGAATAAGACATCGTAATAATGGCATCAGCTTCAACACGCTGTGCCAAACGACAGGCATTAAAACAGATCGAATCTGAAATAAATCGGGATTGTGATTTATCCGGAAGCTGATCTTTGTGATAAATTCCATCGAATTTCTCCATTTCATTTACAATGTTCACCATCGTACGGATTACTTCATTCGGAAATTTACCAACTGAAGTTTCCCCGGAAAGCATTACTGCATCTGCACCATCCAAAACCGCATTCGCAACGTCATTTACTTCTGCGCGAGTAGGGGTAATATTCGTGATCATGCTTTCCATCATTTGGGTAGCTACAATAACCGGCTTGGCATGCTGATGTCCTTTACGGATCAACATTTTCTGGATCAAAGGAACATTTTGGTATGGAATTTCAACGCCCAGGTCACCACGGGCAACCATTAAAGCATCAGTTACTTTGATGATTTCATCAATATCATCTATCGCTTCCGGTTTCTCAATTTTTGCAACCACAAGGGCTTTTGCTTGTCGGTTTGAAATGATGTGTTTCAATTCAATAATATCTCTTGCAGAACGTACAAATGACAATCCGATCCAATCTACGTCATTACTCAAAGCGAACTCCAGATCTTCTCTGTCTTTTTCAGTCAGAGACGGCAATGATATTTTTGTATTCGGAAGGTTGACCCCTTTTTTGGAGGAAAGAATTCCGCCATGGATCACCTTTGCTTTGATCTCCGATTCGCCATTGGTCGATACAATTTCCATTTGCAATTTTCCATCATCCAGCAGGATTCGTTCACCTGGTAGCACATCACGCGGCATGAGAGAATAACTGATACCAAATTTTTCTGCCGTACCGGTAATACGTTCGGTTACAATGGTAACAATAGAGCCTTCTACCATCATAACCCCATTGTTTTCCATTTCGTAGGTTCTGATTTTCGGACCTTGCAAATCCGCCAAGATCGAAACATTCAAACCAGTTTCTTTGTTGATCTCACGAATTAGTTCAATACTTTTTTTATGGTCTTCGTGAGATCCGTGCGAACAATTTAAACGACAAACGTTCAAACCATCCAATATCATTTGTTTTAATACTTCTTTATCTGCAGTAGCGGGACCTAAAGTTGCTACGATTTTTGTTTTTTTCATTCGAAAATTATTAGTTCTGCTGAAGGAATTGCGGCGGCCTCAAAAACATAGGCGGCCATTACGCTATTTGATTCACGGATCCGTTCTACCAAATCATCTAATTCGTGAAGTACATTTTCTCTTAGAATTAAAAAATAGTCAATTTGGTTCTTTTCCGGAATCAAGAATTTACCTTCGGATTTATTCTTAATTAAATACCATTCCATGTGATCTACCTCATCGATAAATACATGAAAACTGTGTTGCGAAACGATTGCACCTTTTCGGGATTGAATCACAAATGGTTCTTCACTTTTTGTCAATTCAAGTTCCAGAATTTTGTTGATTCCCCAAGCCAAACGGTAATCACTGTGATGAGAACAGATACCGATTAGTTCAAAGTCTACAGAAGTTTCTAATGAAAGTACATGACGCTTTTGTTTGCTCATCCACTTTAAATTTATTCAGGTGAAGATACGCAATATCTTGCAAACCGCAATCAATTACGAGTTAGGATTTAATTAAGAAACATTCTAGAATGTTACTAAAACAAGTCTTTCAGATCTCCCCCATTAAAATCAGGGTTTCTTTGGCGGCTGCCTGTTCGGCTAATTTTTTAGAATTTCCGGTTCCCTTACCGTACTTTACATCATTGACCTGAACGATCACTTCGTAAAACCAGGTACCGTGGTTATTTTCTTCGCGTAGAACGGCAAACTCCAGATTTAATCTTCTTTTTTGGCTCCAGATAAACAATTTGGATTTAAAGTCGATTTCTTCTTCCAGGATCTTGTTCAGATCCACATATTTGCGGAAAATATGATTGTAAATAATCTTCTTGGTTGCCTCGTAAGAACTATCGAGATAAATTGCCCCGATGATTGCCTCGAAGGCATTTCCTTCCAGGGATGATAAGTTGATTGATCTTCCCTTATTATAACGCAGGATAGAGCGTAATTCCAGTTCTTCTCCAATTTCGGAAAGTGTTTTCCTGGAAACGACTTTTGATTTCACTTTGGTCAGATACCCTTCATCTTCTTCCGGAAAGCGCTGGAATAAAAACTCTGCGATAATGGAATCCAAAATTGCATCACCTAAAAATTCCAGGCGTTCATTTGAAAAATCTTTCTGACCATGATATGCAATGGACCGATGGGTTACCGCCTGGTAAAACAGTTCGATATTCTTTGGCCTGTATCCAAAACGATTGACAAAAAATCGAATGAATGCAACGTCTTCCTGAGACCGATTTTGCTTTAAGAATGGTAGTCTAAACCTCACCTAATTATTAACCTTTATACTTTCGCACGATCACAGAAGTATTGTGACCACCGAAACCGAAGGTGTTTGATAAGGCAACATCCACAGTACGGTGCTGAGCTTTATTAAATGTGAAGTTCAATCGATTGTCGATTTCAGGATCATCTGTGAAATGATTAATTGTTGGGGGAACAACATCATTTTTAACTGCCAGGATACATGCAATTGCTTCAATAGCTCCTGCAGCTCCTAATAAGTGACCTGTCATTGATTTGGTGGAACTGATGTTCAGGTTGTAAGCATGTTCTCCGAATACTTGCAGAATTGCCTTTGTTTCAGCAATATCACCAAGCGGAGTAGATGTACCATGAACATTTATGTAATCAATTGCGGCTGCATCCAATTCGGCATCTTCCAATGCGGCAATCATCGTGTTTCTTGCGCCAAGTCCATCCGGATGTGGAGCAGTCATGTGATATGCATCACCAGACATTCCACCTCCAAGAACTTCTGCATAGATTTTAGCTCCACGTTTTTTTGCATGCTCGTATTCTTCCAAAATAAGTGCACCACCACCTTCTCCCAATACAAAACCATCGCGGTCTAAGTCAAAAGGGCGAGAAGCAGTTTCCGGTGAATCATTTCGAGTGGACAAAGCTCTTAAAGCATTAAATCCACCCATTCCCATTTCATTTACTGCGGCTTCAGACCCACCTGTAACAATTGCATCTGCTTTACCCAAGCGAATCAAATTGAACGAGTCAATGATTGCATTTGTAGCCGAAGCACAAGCAGAAACAGTTACGTAGTTTGGTCCTCGTAAGCCATATTTAATGGAAATATGACCCGCAGCAATATCTGCGATCATTTTAGGGATAAAGAAGGGATTGAACTTGGGAGTTCCATCACCTGCAAAGAAATTTTGAGACTCATCCTGGAAGGTTTTCAATCCACCGATCCCGGAACCCCAAATAACACCGATACGGTCTACATTCGGGTTCGACTCCATCAATTCAGAATCAACCATGGCCTCTGTAGCAGAGACCATGGCGTATTGTGAAAATTGATCTAATTTCCGTGCTTCTTTTTTGTCGATATGATCTTCGACATTAAAATTTTTAATCTCACAAGCAAACTGCGTCTTAAACAAGGATGCGTCGAATTGTTTGATTGGAGCAGCACCACTTTTCCCTTTCAGTAATGCATCCCAATATTCTGCAACAGTATTACCAATAGGTGTAATAGCACCCAACCCAGTTACAACAACCCTCTTCAGCTCCATAAATAATTAATTCGTTTTGAATGCTTGGAAAACTAAGATCTCTTAGTTAGCGTTTTGCTCGATATAAGAAACTGCGTCACCAACTGTTTGAATGTTCTCAGCTTGATCATCTGGAATAGCGATGTTGAATTCTTTTTCGAATTCCATGATCAATTCTACAGTATCTAGTGAATCAGCACCTAGATCATTTGTGAAGCTTGCTTCGTTTGTTACTTCGCTTTCTTCAACTCCTAACTTATCTACGATAATAGATATTACTCTTGATTTGATATCAGACATCTCAATTCTTTTATAAGGTTTTTCAGCTTGCAAAGAAAATAGGAAATGCGATAAAAACAAAATATAAAGTGACTTAATTACATTTTAAGTCTTTGGAAAATCTTGTTTTCAGCTTGAAATCCGCTTGTGCTGTGTCATTTGGATTATGTAACTTTGTGCCATGAATAAGAAATCCATAGCGCTATTCGCATCGGGTAATGGTTCAAATGCCGTGAATTTGATCCGTTTTTTTCAGAATCACCCAAAAATTGAGGTGAAAACTTTGATCTGTAACAAGCCGGACGCACCCGTTGTGTCAAAAGCAGAATCCTTAGGT
The DNA here is from genome assembly GCA_946886545.1 of uncultured Flavobacteriales bacterium. Next base: position 5,227 of record CAMPIU010000006.1, read on the forward strand.
GTGGAGGTTTTGGTCTTTAACAACGAAGAGTTTGAAAGTGGTCTTACTGTCTTACAGGAATTGGATTATCGTTCTATCGATTGGATCGTACTGGCAGGATTTTTACGTAAAATTCCTATAAATATCATTCGCGGGTATCAAAACCGTATTATCAACATTCACCCTTCCCTTCTTCCGAAATATGGTGGAAAAGGGATGTATGGGAAGTTCGTACACAACGCGGTCATAGAGGCTAAAGAATTAAAAAGCGGGATTTCCATCCATCTTGTAAACGAAGAATTTGATGAAGGGGAAATTCTTGCCCAGTTTGAAACAGAACTGACCGGTAATGACACTTGTGATTCACTCGCTGAGAAAATTCATACCCTGGAACACAAACATTTCCCTATCATTGTAGAACAAACGGTTTTAAATCACTAAGATATGCTAAACTATTTCTGGGCTTTTAATTGGGGTGAGCTTTTTAAAGCTTCCATGGTATTGTTTGCTGTAATTGATGTGATCGGTTCGGTTCCGCTGATTATCAAAATTAAGGAACAGAGTGGTGATATCCATCCTGCAAGAACCAGTTTTGTTTCTTTGGGGATTATGATCGGTTTCTTGATTTTAGGAGAATCTATCCTGAAGTTATTTGGAGTCGATGTGGGGATCTTTTGCTGTTGCCGGCTCCCTCATTTTATTTGCCATGAGCCTGGAAATGATCCTTGGGGTGCGTTTATTCCGCGATTCCGTATCCGGAAAAACTGCCAGTGTGGTTCCTTTGGCTTTCCCAATTATTGCCGGGGCAGGTACTATGACTACCCTGGTTTCATTGCGAGCAGAATTCCAGAATATCAACATTGTATTGGCTATTTTACTGAATGTATTGCTTGTCTATATTGTTCTTCGTTTGACGAAAAAGATCGAGCATTTACTTGGTCCGGGGGGAATTGCAATTATGAAAAAGGTTTTTGGAATTATTCTTCTGGCTATCGCAGTAAAACTGTTTACAACAAATATTGCCAATATCATCCTAAACGTTGAAGCAGAAAAGAGCGTTCAAAAGGTTGAGAATCCACGTTAATCAGAAGCAAAGGCAGTCTATCTATCAGTTATTTAAGGTATTTATAACGATAGACTGTAGAGGTAAAGACTAAAAAGAGACAATAGCCTTTGTAACGGACCAGAGTTCGCATCAGCTAGGGGGATATTAGGATTTTAAGATCCCGAAGTAAATCGGGACAGGTATATCGGACTTCAGGGTGTTAAGACAACTAAAAAGCACGAGCCAGAGTCTCGCGCCAGCTTGAGATCTCGCGATAGCTTAGTTAAATATATCTACTTGTGGTTAAAAATATATACAAACGTAACTATATCTATGCTTCATCTATGCTTTAATTATGCTATATTCTTGCTTTAAACTTGGAGTTGACCCGTCCTAAAATAACTATACAGGTTATTGATTAGGTGACCTATGGGGAAAAATATAGGCAAAAAAGAAGGGGCGAAAAATTTTTCGCCCCTTCTTTTTTGTATGTTTCTTTTAGTCTTTGATCAGGAACTGGAATCGATCCAGGTTCTTCAATGCGATACTTGTTCCACGTGCTACAGCTCTCAACGGATCTTCTGCAATGTGAACAGGTAATTTTGTTTTCTCATTGATCCTGCGATCCAAACCACGCAACATAGAGCCACCTCCAGCAAGATAAATACCTGTCTTGTAGATATCCGCAGAAAGTTCCGGCGGAGTCTGCTCAAGGGCACTTAAAATCGCTTCTTCGATTTTAGAAATCGTTTTGTCCAAAGCATGAGCAACCTCAGAATAAGTAATGATAATTTCTTTTGGAATACCTGTCATTAAATCACGACCGCGCACAGCGTAATCAGCAGGTGGATTTTCCAATTCAGGCAAAGCCGCTCCCACTTCGATTTTAATTTGTTCGGCAGTTCGTTCACCAACTAAAATATTGTGTTGACGACGCATGTATTCTTCAATATCAGAAGTGAAATCATCACCCGCAATACGAATGGATTTGTCACAAACAATACCTCCTAAAGCAATGACAGCAATTTCCGAAGTACCACCACCTATATCAATAATCATGTTACCCATTGGTTCTTCCACATCGATACCGATACCGATTGCAGCAGCCATTGGCTCATGAATTAAATATACTTCTTTCGCTCCCGCGTGTTCTGCAGAGTCACGTACCGCACGTTTCTCTACCTCTGTAATTCCTGATGGAATACAGATTACCATTCGCAAAGTCGGATTGAACATTTTTCTTCCCGGATTAATCATTTTGATAAATCCCCGAATCATTTGCTCAGCACTTTGAAAGTCTGCAATCACACCATCTTTCAAGGGTCTGACCGTTTCAATTAATTTGTGTGTTTTTCCGTGCATTTGCTGTGCCTTCTTCCCGATGGCAACAACTTTACCCGTTTGAATATCTTTTGCTACAATTGACGGCTCATCAACTACCACTTTGTCATTCATAATGATCAGTGTGTTTGCAGTACCTAAGTCAATAGCAATTTCTTGTGTAAGAAAATTAAACAATCCCATCTAGCGCGCTCCTTTTTGCGTTTCCCCTTCCTTATTCGTAAATTCCAGGAAAGTGTTACAAAATTAGACTAAATAATCGAAAAAAAATCAAAACTCCATTCTAATTTGCAGAAAGAAATTTGAAATTCAGCAGATTGGGTGTTACATCCGCCTAAAATATTGCTGAATCAGCAATATGTCCGCATTCCGGAGTAATAAAAAAGGAATTCGTTTTGAACGAATTCTTTTCCTGTGTTGTATTTAACTTTAGTTTATACGTTTTTCTGTTGTACCGTCATCATAAACATAAATTACCAATCCTTTTTCAGATTCCGATACTTCCTGACCCAACAAATTCACAGTTTTCACCAGTTTCTGATCTTTCATCCTGTTATCAACTGAAATGACAGAAGGATAAGTGCGAACCTGACCATTCATGTCTACTTGTTTCAAACGGTAATAATTGATTACGTTTCGAGTATAATTATAGACGTTCAATGTGTAATCCACAGGAGACTCACTATTTCCGGCTCCATCTACCCAATCGATTTTCGTCCAAACATCCGAAGCAGGATCTGTTGTACACTCGACCTGGAAATAATCATTGTCGATTTCTGTTTCCGTTGACCATTGCAGTACATTCACCCCTGCTGTATATTTTCCCGAGAAGTCAGATAATTCAACCGGCAAAACCACCGGAGTACAACCGATTACTGCTGTTGTTGTGTTTGACCCCCAATTAAAGTCGAAAGTATATCCGATCCCGGAGTTACTGTAATTATCAATTAACAAGATGTAGACCTGGTTTGCATTTACATTCAGAGCATTTACCCATCGGTCTCCGTATTGATTTTCACTGTTGTCAGGCTCTCCGGAACGCATCCCCGTATTTCCGTTTCCCTCAGCGTACGAACAGCGAATCGGATCGTTTACCGGCGGACAATTAGCATTTGCATTCGCAGCAGTGAATGGTCCCCAAACAGCAAAGTCATAATCTGAATTTGAATTCGGATTAATTCGGAAAGAAAGTGAACCGCCTGACTGAATATTGATATAGTACCAGGATGATTGGTGTTCACTGTTCAAACATCCATTGTTTGCATTGCTCAATTCCTGGACTCCATATCCCGAACTGTTTCCCGGAAGTGAAGTTCCAGAGCAAATTTGCTCTGCAGATTCGCAATTTGTTCCACCTACTTTTTCTATACTGCGAAAAGGTCCTTTTGATTTAGTAACAGTTGCGGAAGAAATCCCGATTAAATGAAGAACCGAATCAATTGAGTGTATGGTATGATTTACCGGTGTACTGAATAAGATTTGGTTCTCACTTACAAATCGATCATAAGTATCCGGAATATATTTTTCAAATTCTGTTAAATAGGATTTAATATCAGATTCCGATGCCGTTAAGTTGATTTTATATTGAAACTGGGAGAATACAGAATTAGTTGATAAAGCTAATAGAATTAGCAAAATTGATTTCATCGCAAGAGTTATAAAAAGTTGTAAGCGCTAAATAATAGCGCGGGTACAAAGATACTTCATTGGTTTCCCAAGGAATATAAAATTTAAGTTAAAAAAGATGAATTACGTGTTTTAGCATGTGAAATGCTGTTTTTAGATGAAATTTGAATATTAACTCTTGGTTTCGTTTTTTTGAATCTTAAAGCTTATGTGAAATAAAATCAGGGTACAATTTATTACCAACAAAAAAGGAGCTTTTCAGCTCCTTTTTTATCATTTTATTTATTTTAATGTTTGAAATGTCTGGTTCCGGTAAATACCATTGCAATACCGTTCTCATTACAGTAATTAATTGATAATTCATCCTTGATAGAGCCTCCCGGTTGAACAACAGCAGTAATACCGGCTAGATGTGCTATTTCAACACAATCCGGGAAAGGGAAAAAGGCATCCGATGCCATTACTGCCCCCTTCAAATCAAAACCAAATGATTGTGCTTTTTCAATGGCATGTCTCAATGCATCCACACGGGATGTTTGTCCTGTTCCACTGGCAAGCAACTGACCGTTCTTCGCCAATACAATAGTATTTGATTTGGTATGTTTCACCAATTTGTTTGCAAAAATCAAATCCTCCACTTCTTGTGCTGTAGGCACCGAATTGGTTCTCGGCTCAAAGTTACCGGCAGATTCGGAAAGCATGTCTTTATCTTGCTCTAAAACTCCATTCAGGAGAGTTCTGAACTGACGTTTCGGCAGCTCTACTTTCTTTTGAACCAATAAGATCCGGTTCTTTTTGCTTTGTAACACTTCTTGCGCATCTGCATCAAATCCGGGAGCAATGACTACTTCACAAAACAAATCGTTTATCAAATTGGCAGTTGCCAAATCAATTTTGCGGTTTGCGATTAAGATTCCGCCAAAAGCAGAAGTAGGATCACCAGCCAATGCATCAGCATACGCCTGGGCCAAGGTAGGACGCGTAGCCATACCACAGGCATTGTTATGCTTTAAAATTGCGAAAGTCGGATCATTGTTTTCAAATTCTGCCATTAATTGCACGGCAGCATCCACATCCAACAAGTTATTATAAGAAAGCTCTTTCCCGTGTAATTGATCAAACATAGCTGCAAAATCACCATGAAACCATCCTTTTTGATGCGGATTCTCGCCATAGCGAAGCGCTTGACTCTCTAAAATACTTTGCTTGAACACCGGAGTTTCTTCGCCCTCATTAAAGTAATTAAAGATATGTGTGTCATAATGGGAAGAAACCATAAATGCTTTTTTAGCAAATTGTTTTCTCTGGTCCGATGTAGATGAAGCTCCCTGTTCATTCAAAATCGCAAGGAATTCTTCGTATTGATTTACAGAAGGAATAATTACTACATCATTGTAGTTTTTAGCTGCTGCACGAATCAAAGAAATTCCACCGATATCAATTTTTTCAATAATGGATTGATGATCTGCACCGGATTTAAGTGTTTCTTCAAAAGGATATAAATCAACAATTACCAGGTCGATTGTGGGGATATTGAATTGCTTTGCCTGGTCTAAATCAGCCTGAAGATTTCTTCTATGCAAAATTCCTCCGAAAATAGCAGGATGCAAGGTTTTCACCCGACCTCCAAAAATTTCAGGGTATGAAGTCAATGACTCAACGGGTATCACCGGAATCCCCAATCCTTCAATAAATGTTTGCGTTCCGCCGGTAGAATAAATACTTACGTTTTCTTCATGCAGTTTACGCACAATCGGCTCCAAACCATCTTTGTAATAAACTGAAATTAAAGCCCCTGCAATTTTTTTTGTGTTTTCCATATATCCACTGTGTTCCTTCCAATCAACCTGATTCGAGGGCGCAAAAGTACAGTTTTTAAATGGAAAACCGTTGTAGTTTGTTGATAATTAATTATTGGCACTTTTGCGGAAAACAAATAAAACCAGATTAATTACCCAGGTAACAAGAGGATAAGTGTACACTTATCTCCGAATTAAATAATCATAAAAAATCCGGATAAATTGAACTTATCTAAATCCTTTTCTTCTTGTTTTGAACAAGGCATTATTCAGGTTCGTATAACTAATGGAAAACTCCAGACTTCCTCCTTTATAACCATATCTGAGTGCAGATAGGGTAATGTCGTAAGACACTCCAAAATGAAATCCTCTCCAGTCGACTTGCATCGTAGGTGAGATCGCGTCTTTCAGTCGGGTATAAACTCCCAGACCGATGAAAGCATCCTGGTTCAGACCGGTAATTTTACCTCCATCCGTAAAACGTCTTCTCAAAATAAGTCCTAAAATAGATTCGTAATGACCGCCCTGGATGAATTGTGCAAATTGTGCATCAAATGCCATTTTACTGCCCGGAATATCCATTGAATACTTTACCATCCCAACATACTTTCTTGCAAGTTGTTCTTCAGATCCCGACCGGTAGCGCAACGAAGGCGCGTTCAAATGGTAACCTGCGAACCCAACCTGGAATTTCATGTCGTTATTCCGTGCGAATGTGCTTTGTCCTCCGTCAAACTGGTAAAAAATTCCGGCGGAAGCATCCAAATAAATAAATGAACTTAAGCTTCCTGTTTCTCCGCTAACGATTGTCGGATCGTATGATCCGTTTCCATTCCACTGCGAATCATAAATCAATCGTGACATATTCCCGGAGCGGTTTCCAACACCGCCCTGGATTCCAAGAGACAACTGGCTTCCGTTTCCTACCGGAAGGATCCCTGAAACTGCAACCGATCCGGTTTGTAATCCGTATCCTGAACTTCCGGCGATATCATTATAAAACTGAACACCTACTCCAAGATGTGCTTTCGGTTTTCTGTCGTTCTTGAAAAAGTTGGCGTCTGCAGCCAATCCTGTTGTCATGTAAGTTGTGCCACCGCCAAGCCACTGATTTCTATGTTGAATCGCAATTCTTTCCCACCCATCATAAACTCCGACTGCTCCAGGATTGAGCAGATTCGGAGACTGAAGTATTTGGGTTACATGAAAATCCTGGGCACTCGCTGACAAAATAGTCAAAAATGCAAGTGCCGTTATAATTCCTCCCCTCATGATTATCGTGTTACAGTAATGTTACCGGTATAAGTCTCTTTTCTGCCATCAGTGAAAGTTACTTCGGCTTGATAGGCATATACTCCTGTATTAATTTTTACACCATTGAAGATTCCGTCCCATTTGAAATTTGCATCGGAGCTAACAACCATACGATTCCCCCAACGATCATAAACATACCAGGTAAATGATAAAACATCTCTTCCTATTCTTGGAGCCAGATAATCGTTTAAGCCATCACCATTCGGAGAGAAGGCTGTTGGCATGTGGAATCCAAGGAAGCAATTTTCTCCTACCGGATTCGGATCACATGAATCCAACGGATCTGTTCCGTTAGCTATCTCATCTCCATCGTTGATTCCATCATCATCTGTATCCGGATTATTCGGATCTGTTCCATATTGAGCTTCGGAACCATCCAGAATACCATCACCATCTGTGTCGATATTACATTGTGGTGTTGCATTCGGCGGGTCGCAAGGATCCAATGGATTCGTACCATTTGTCAGCTCATCACCATCATTGATCCCGTCTCCGTCCGTATCCGGATTTGTTGGAGTGGTTCCCGCTGTTGTTTCCTCAGCATTTGTCAGTCCGTCACCATCCTGGTCACAAGGTCCGGCATTCGGATTTGGAATACATGGGTCTGTATTCGCAGGATCATTTTCATCATTTACTCCATCACCATCAACGTCAAGAATACTTGATTCCAATCCATCAATGATTCCGTCACCATCCGAATCTAAAGGATTGGAAGGATCGGGACCTATTTCCGGGCAATCACCTTCCCCGTCTCCGTCTGTGTCCGGATTATTCGGATCTGTTCCCGCGGTAATTTCATCTGTATTTGTGCAGCCATCACCATCCAGATCCGGGTTGTCAGCAATGAACACCGCCGTAATCGTTACGGGTGCAACAATATCCATTGAGTTTGTATCCTGGGTTGTTGCTGCAGTTAATGTATTCGCTGTGTATTCCCAATGTGAGAATACAAAGCCTGTAAGAGGTCGCGCTATCAGGTTGGTTTGAATTCCTCCAAAATAATTAGCAGACCAAGGATAAGTAGGTGCCCAAATGGAATTTACTTTCACTTCACCTGAAAGAGCAGGACTAACCGTCACAACAATTGCATTCGGTCCTGTTACCTGGTAACAATCCGTCATTCCCTGGTTCAAGGCAGTACATCTCAAATTCATGAAATCCCTCATAGCCTGAACATTGGCTTGCCAACCGGCAAATGAACCACCCCATTTTGCACAATGTTGTGCCATTTCCGGAGAGATTTGATTGATCATACTATCCAACAAGTTATTCATGTATGGACATGAGAAATGCGTGTTGACCAAATCGATATAACGTGTAATGTAATATTGCTCAACAACCGGATTCTCATTAATTAGCTTGTCTAAAATATCCGTATGACCTTGTCCTCCCGGATTCGGTAAATTTTCCGCATTACACGGATCAGCATTTGCCGTTGGATCCGGAATTCCAGTATAATTGATGTAGTGTCCGAAACAGGCATCCATATCCCACAAGGTATAACGCCATTTCTTCTTGTCACCATTCGGATCCATCCCTCTCCACCAAGCTGTATTCCAGTTCAACCAGTCTTGATTTACAATGTATGAATTGATTACAAAATAGTCAACCAATGATTCCCAATTTAATAAGCTATCAACATAATTGAAATTCGCTGCAACCCCCATGTTGTTGGTGTTAACATAATTTCTTAAAGCATCCCAGTCGGGCTGTGCGTTTGGTGCACCATATTCTTCCCAGGTTCCTCCCCAAGTCTTCAAATACTGCAAATTGTATTTATCCTGATCGTAATAGTATTTTGTAAAGTCGTGATCGTCTGCTTTTTCTCGTAATTCATAAACTCCCCAATATTGACCATTTACATATACAACACACGGTCTCCAGGTACGCTCATCTAATTTCAAACCTGCTTTTTGGGATAGTGTATGCACAAATGCATCCCGGATATGAGCTCCTCCATTTTCAAAAGGGTAGTTATCACTCGCTCCGGGTTTTAATATTAAACGCTGAAAGTTATCTCTTGTTTTGTTCGGGAATATCTGGTGATCGATCTCATGATCGTATCCGAACTGATCCCTCATGATAAAGTCAAACCCTCTTTGGTCATAAGCCCAGGAGTCATTACCGTGCTTATTGAATTCTCCTTCTCCTTTATCCACGAATGATTCATCTGCTTCCCATATTTCAAAAAATCCTTGTGGTGTAATTCCACCATTACCGTTCAACAAGGTTGCTACAGAATTGCTTCCAGCTCCGGCAACAGAAACTACAGGAACTGTGTGATTTACATTTATGAAATAAGTCCCTGACATATTGAAACTTGATTCATTTGCAGAGAATGCTTTTGCTCTTAAGACTGTTGTTGCGGTAATTGCTACCGGACCGGAATATAGGGTAGAGGCTGCAGTAGGAACTGAGCCATCTGTTGTATAGCGGATTGTTGCTGTTACATCAGAACATGTGATCGTTACGTTTTGAGCTCCTGCATAAAATCCTGGTGCCACACTGAACACCGGTGTTGGTGTATAGAAGTTTACACCACCGCTATTTGCCGCTCCGGGAGTTGGAGTTAGGAAAAGTCTCCAGGTTGCTGCTCCATTCGTTTGACGACCAATCGAATGGTTCTGTTTTGTCATCTGTGTAATCTCTACAAAGTCAACGGTAACATTCGCAGGGCTGGTAAGAATAAACCATTCATTTTTGGTTTGAGCCAAATTAAAGTTCGGATGATACTGTGTACCTGAAACCAAATTTCGACCGCTGCAATAAACCATTTTGTAACCACCGGCTGCTATTGACCCGGAAGGAATCTGCCATTTCTGCGGATCTCCGTCATCGTCTGACAGGTAATAACCCGTTAAGTCAACAGCTGCAGCACCAGCATTATACAATTCCACCCAATCCTCATTTTCGCCAAATGCGTCAAGCGGACCGCTTATATTAGAACAGGAATATTCATTAATTACGACCTGAGAATTTGCTGTGCCTGACAGCAAAATAAGGAGCAGGAAACAAGTCGTTTTAAAGAGAGGTAACAATTTCATGTGTAGTTTTCATTTAAAGAGTGTATAATTTTACGAATCTTTTCTGTTATAATCCAAACACTAGACGTAATTTTTCACGAAAAGTAGCTGGAAAGTTCATTTTTATTTTGTGTTTCCTTATTACAGAGGTATTATTTGATTAAAATTCTCTTAATATTGTGGGTTCTATAAAACCAGACTAATGAAAAAACTAATTTTTGGAATTGTCATTCTCTCCGCAATTTCAGCATGTAAAAAAGTAGAAGGCGATGGTGGTCGTGCATCAATCAGCGGAAATGTTATTGTGAACGAACGTCTATATATCAATGGTTTGTGCACCGATACCGTAACTTACAATGGCGCGGCAGAAGATTTGTATATTATTTATGGCGACGGTGATGTGATGTATGATGATAAGATTGAGGTTTCTTATGACGGCTCTTTCAAGTTTGAATTTTTGCAACCGGGTACCTATACTATTTTCGGATATAGCAAAATCTTTCATCCCGGGAACAATATCCCAAATAATGACGATGATTACAACACGATGGAAGTTGTCAGTAAAACCGTAACGATCAGCAAAAAAGAAAATGCAGATATCGGTACTATTACGCTAATCAAAAACTAAATGAAGTCCTTATTTATTGCTGCCTTATTCCTTACACCATGTTTCATGGCCTGGAACCAAAGCACGAGAGGTCAGTTCTGGTTTAGTGCCGGAGTAAAGCGTGAGCTAAAAAAAGATTTTGATGTAAGTCTAAATACCAATCTGCGACTGGATAATTTCGGACAATTAGCAACCTTATATCAGGAAGCAAGCATAAAGTATACAAAATTAGATTGGTTCAGACCTTCCGTTGAATACCGGATTATAACTGATTATGATGAGCGAAGAAATTACGACATAAGTCACCGCTTAAATTTCAATGCCGATTTCCGTCACAAAATTGAGCAAATTAAATTTGGAGCTCGTCTGCGTTACCAGATGTATATCGGAGGGTTTACTACCACAGGTGGAGATTTAGATCCCGCTTTCCGGATCAAACCACATGTAGAATGGGATAAACCGAAATCCAACATTACCCCGGAGGCTTCTGTAGAGTTTTTCTATAATCCGAATAACGATCCGTATGGCCGTACCTGGAATCGTGTTCGTTACGGATTGACTTTGAATTTCAATTTACCAGGATCAAACGAACTTGGTTTGACCTATTATTACGGTCAAAAATTCAATGCTAAGAATAATTACAACGAGCACATTCTTTCTTTGGAGTATACCTTTGAATGGAAAAAGGCAAAGAAGAAGAAAAAGAAAAATGACGACGAACTGGAAGAAGATATTGAGTATCCGGACTAATTGAAAATTGAGAATGGAAAAATTGAAAAGATAGAATCCGTTTAAAAACTTTCCATTCCGATAGCTATCGGATTACATTTTCAAATTAAAAAAGTACATCTCTGCGCTGACTATCCAACTTCAGCAGGATAAACAAGAGCATCGAGAACGACATTAAAGATGATCCTCCATAACTAAAGAATGGCAGCGGAATTCCGATTACCGGAGCTAAACCGATGTTCATCCCGATATTGACGGCAAAGTGGTAAAAGACGATCATAGCTACACAATAGGCATAAACCCTGTTGAAGGTCGAGCGCTGACGTTCAGCTATAACGATGATCCGGAATAACATTCCCATAAAAAGAACTACAATTACCAAGCTTCCCATGAACCCCCATTCTTCTGCCAGCGGACAAAAGATAAAATCCGTTTCGCTCTCAGGGACATGATTTGAACGAACACTGGCCACACTCGCCTTTTTATATCCTTTCCCGAAAAGTCCGCCGGACCCAACCGCAGCCATGGCCCTATTACGGTTGTAATCCTTTCCGTCATCGTCTTTACGTAAACCAAGAACCAATTCAATACGGTCTTTTTGGTGAGGAGCTAAACTGGAAAAAGAGAAGTTAACAGTTGTTGAAACGGCAACCGATAAAAACCAGCCTGTAACGATAATTAAAAGAACCCTTTTCTGATCACGCCTGGATGAGATCCAGCGCAAAATTAAATACGCGATCAGTGCTATTAAAGTAATTACGGTAATTACTCCATAAAAACCTGGGATCAAAACGCCCCGCATATAGGTAAATTCATACTTGTTTCCGCTCATCAAAAGCGTTACAATGGAGAGAAATACAACGTAGAATAAAATTGGAATAAAGTGGCTTCCGACCCATGTTTCTTTAAAACGAACTCCCGGAATAGCATTAACCAGTTTCAACACCAAAGGATCAAAAGTAATTCCTTCACGGTACAGGACGAAGAAAAAGGAAGTAAATACGACAAATGTTCCGGCATCCGGTTGAAGCAAGATCATTACCATCGGTACCATGACAATTGCCAGAGCTATAAAGACCGTCTGAACATTTTGGTTCTTAACGTTGACTGTTGAAATATAGCGTGAGAGAACAATTGCTGTACCGATCTTCATAAATTCGGCAGGTTGAATTCCCATCGAACCGATTCCCAACCAAGCCCGCGCACCGTTTATCGGTGGTGTGAAGAGAACTACGATCAATAAGGAAAAACAAAACAAGTAAATGGGTATAGCAAACTTCCGGTAAATATCCGAATCAATCAGGAAAACAAGAAATCCCAGGAAAATAGAGATTCCTACCCACATGATCTGCTTCCCGTATTTCTGGGAAAAATCAAAAATATTGGGATGATCCGGATCATAAGCTGCAGAGTAAACATTGGCAATTCCCATACCCAGCATGATGACTACAATTGAAAGTAACCACCAGTCTACATATTGCGTCAGCGAATCGTCTCTTCTCATTTATTTTTTCTTAGCAGCTAATTCCTATTTTTGCATAAAGCCTTTGGCTTTTATACCATCTTAATTCCTCTTTGTTGAACTGCACTAACGCTTGTCCCTCGCTTTAAGCAATATGAATTGCTTCACTCAGTCTTCACAAACTACGTTTGCTCTTATCAAAAGCTATGGCCGGTTCCTCATTGCTACCGCACTAACGTTTACCTGCGGTGCATACTTCTTCGTAAGTGTTGCAACTCAGTCTTCACCAGCTACCGCTGGCTCTTCTTCTTCATCGGCTTTGCCTTCACATTCAATAGATTCGCTGAAATAATCATTTGCTCTTTGGCCTTATCCTTCACTTTTCTATGAATGTATTTATCGATCATCAATCCGGCAGTTGGTGCAGCCCAAACTCCTCCGAAACCGGCATTTTCAATAAACACCGCTATTGCAATTTTCGGGTTTTCCATTGGTGCAAATGCAAGAAATACGGAGTGATCTTCCCCATGTGGATTTTGCGCAGTACCCGTTTTCCCGCAAACAGTTACTCCTTCCACAACGGCACGTTTTCCGGTTCCACCTGGTTCGTAACACACTCTTCTCATTCCTTCAATGATCGGATCAAAATTGTGCGAATCGATCTTTGTTCTATGCACAACTTTAAATTGAGGAAGTGGTCCTTTATTTCCGATCGACCTCACGAAATGCGGTGTGTAATACCATCCTTTATTTGCAATAATGGCAGCAATATTCGCCATTTGAAGTGGAGTAACTTTTACTTCCCCCTGCCCGATTGAAATGGAACGAATGGTAGAAAAAGCCCAGGTATTATGTCCATACCACTTATCGTAATAGGCAGAGTTCGGGATCAATCCGGAACGCATCCCGGTAACATCTGTGTCAAACTGACTTCCCAAACCAAAACTCATGATATAGTCATACCATATATTCAATCCGAGTTCGGCATCTGCAAAAATAGACTTCTTTTTTCCTTGCTGGATGATCCGTCTCATTACATAGTAGAAATACGGATTACAGGAGTTTTTAATCCCGTCGGGCAAATTGTTGGCATTCGGGTGGTTGTGACAACCCACCATTGATTTTGTACACGGGAATCCCGATTCAGGAGTAATGACCCCTTCCTGCAGACCGATTAACGACTGCAATAGTTTAAAGATGGAACCCGGAGGATATTCCGCAGCCAAGGGTCTCGGATACAACGGTTTCCCTTCATCAAGGAGCAACAGTGGGTAATTCTTTCCAATATTTCTTCTTCCCACCAAAATATTCGGGTCAAAACTCGGGGCAGAAACCAAGGCCAGGATTTCTCCTGTTTTAGGCTCAATAGCCACAATACATCCGCGTTTATTCTGCATCAGTTTTTCACCGTAAACCTGAAGCTGGATATCCAAGCCTAAATGCAAAGCCGGACCTTGCTCAGCCAAAGTATCATACTTTCCTCCGGCATAAGATTCGATCGCATTGTTCAAAGCTGAAGTTACGATGTACTTGATTCCTTTTTGACCTCTCAATTGCTTTTCGTAATACCGCTCAATTCCTGCTCTTCCGATTTGGTCACCGGGACGGTAAAAACGATCTTCTTCAATTTCTTCTTTGGAAACTTCATTCAGATAACCAAAGATATTAGCTCCTCCGGAATAAGGATAACTTCTCATAGATGTCAAATCCTCATAAAATCCGGGAAATCTTTCAAGGTGAGGGGCAATGCGGGTAATTTCATCAATGGTCAATTCCTTAATAAAAGGATACGGACGCTGTTTTTGATAATTTGCTTGTAATTTCCCTGTATTGGGATTGAGGTATTTACCTTCTCCTTTTTTGATTTGATAAAAGCGGTCTTTCACTTCCTGTGGAGTCCACCCGACCAATTTTGCAAATGCAACGGTATCAAAATCGTGGATATCCTCTTCTTTCATCATCAAGTTGTAGTAACTTCTGTTTGTTACCACTTTCTTGTTATGTCTGTCGAAAACAATTCCTCTCGGAGGTGTAATTTCTTTTCTCTTCTCTGCAATTTCCTGGGCTCTCAGTTTCCATGAATCATCTACTACCTGCATGAAGAAGAGGCGAATCAGGTAAATAGACCCGACCAGGATAAAAAATACCAGGATGACGTATTTCCTTCCATCCAAATTCATCGTACTGCTTTTTTGTTAGAGATGAAAATAAATTGCACCAATAAACTCAATAAGAAAGAGCTTGGAACACTTAATCCGATTTTAAGCAAAATCCAGATAAATTCATTCAACTTAAACGATTCTATTGAAAAAAACCAGGTGTGATGAATGAGCAATAAAGTGCCGTATGAATAAAGGAACCAGCGTCCGCCCATTGAATAGACATTCACGGATTCAACAGCTTCATAACCGTCTCTTGGTGATAACCATTTAAAGATAATCGGTCTGAAAAAGGCCATAACCACTGCACTTGATGCGTGAAGTCCAAAAGTATTCGAAAAGGAATCAATTACTAATCCAAAAGCAAAACTGACCAGCATTAACGGGACCGCTCCCATCTGAAAAGGCAACATGAAAATGAACAATGGATAAATCATTGCATATAAGCCCAGTCCCGGCTCCAGGTTGTTCAGAATCAGTACTTGAAACAGTACGAATAAACCAAAACGAATGCTATTTAAAACAAAACTATTCACTTAAAAATCCTCCTCTTCTTTATCGGGCGGAATTCTTCCTTCCAGCTCTCTTAATTCATCCAACTTAACATTCTTGATCACATATACATGCTGAATAGTTCTAAAATCTTCTGCAATTCTAACCTGCAAATCCCACAATGGTTTTCCTTCAATGGATTTGCGTTTAGTTATCACACCAACGGGAATGCCTTTCGGAAAAATTCCGGACCCGCCACGGGTAATTACTTTCGTGAATTTCTTAATAGTGATGTCGTTTGAGATTCCTGAAATTTGACAAATTTTCGGATTTATTCCGTCCCATTTTAACAATCCAAAAGCCCCGCCATCACGCATACTGACATCAAAATTGATGTTCTTAGAC